>NZ_JBIBKS010000018.1:0-154701 GCF_042959345.1 Streptomyces sp. NPDC007905
CGCCGCGATCTGGCACAACTTCCAGACCGGGCAGGCGGTCAGCCGATCACTGACCGCCTATGACCACTGACCGTATTCGGAAAGACTCGTCTAGGACTCTCCCGCCTGTTCGCGGATCCGCTCGGCGATCTGCGGTGGCATCGGCTCGTGCCGCGCGTACGCCCGGTCGAAGCGGGCGGTGCCGTGCGACAGGGAGCGCAGGTCGATCGCGTACCGGCCGATCTCGAACTCGGGCACCTCCGCGCGGACCAGGGTGCGTCCGGAGCCCACCTGTTCGGTGCCGAGCACCCGGCCGCGCCGACTGGACAGGTCGCTCATCACCGAGCCCACGTAGCCGTCGGCTACCAGCACCGTCACCTCGGCCACCGGCTCCAGCAGATGGATCCGGGTCTCGGCCGCGGCCTCACGCAGTGCCAGCGCGCCCGCCGTCTGGAAGGCGGCGTCGGAGGAGTCCACCGAGTGCGCCTTGCCGTCCAGCAGCGTGACGCGCACGTCCACCAGCGGATAGCCGGCGGCCACTCCCTTGGCGGCCTGCGCCCGCACCCCCTTCTCCACGGAGGGGATGAACTGGCGCGGTACGGCGCCGCCGACCACCTTGTCCACGAACTCGATGCCCGAGCCGCCCGGAAGCGGCTCCACCTCGATCTCGCAGATGGCGTACTGGCCGTGCCCGCCGGACTGCTTGACGTGCCGGCCGCGCCCGGCGGCCTTCGTCGCGAACGTCTCCCGGAGGGAGACCTTGTGCGCGACGACGTCGACCTGGACGCCGTACCGGCTGCGCAGCCGCTCCAGGGCGACGTCCGCGTGGGCCTCGCCCAGGCACCACACGACCACCTGGTGCGTGTCCTGGTTCTGCTCCAGGCGCATCGTCGGGTCCTCGGCGACCAGGCGGGACAAACCCTGCGAGAGCTTGTCCTCGTCCGCCTTGCTGTGCGCCTGGATGGCGAGCGGCAGCAGTGGGTCGGGCATCTGCCAGGGCTCCATGAGGAGCGGGTCGTCCTTGGCCGAGAGCGTGTCCCCGGTCTCGGCTCGGCCGAGCTTGGCCACCGACACCAGGTCGCCCGCGACGGCGTGCGTCACCGGGCGCTGCTGCTTGCCGAAGGACATGGACAGGGCACCGATCTTCTCGTCGACGTCGTGGTCCTCGTGCCCCCGGTCGGCCAGGCCGTGCCCGGAGACGTGCACCGTCTCGTCGGGGCGCAGGCTGCCGGAGAACACGCGGACCAGGGAGACGCGGCCGACGTACGGGTCGGAGGAGGTCTTCACGACCTCGGCGACCAGCGGGCCGTCCGGGTCGCACGCCTTCAGCTCGCGCGGCTTGCCGTCGATCGTGGTGACCCCGGGCATGGGGTGCTCGAACGGGGTCGGGAAGCCGCCGGTGATCAGTTCCAGCAGCTCGACGGTGCCGAGGCCCTGCCTGGCGCCGTCGGCGGCGGGGGCGGCCGCGAGGACGGGGAAGAAGGTGCCGCGCGCGACGGCTCGCTCCAGGTCGTCGACGAGCGTCTTGACGTCGATCTGTTCGCCGCCCAGGTAGCGGTCCATGAGGGTCTCGTCCTCGCTCTCGGCGATGATCCCCTCGATGAGCCGGTTGCGGGCCTCCTCGATGTCCGGCAGCTGGTCCTCGCCGGGCTCGGACTCCTTGCGCTCCCCGGTCGAGTAGTCGAACAGCTTCTGCGACAGCAGCCCGACCAGCCCGGTCACGGGCGCGTGCCCGTCGGGGCCCTCCGGCCCGCGCAACGGCAGGTACAGCGGCAGCACGGCGTCGGGGTCGTCGGCGCCGAAGGCCTCCGCGCACACCCGGGTCATCTCCTCGAAGTTGGCGCGGGCGGCCTCCAGGTGGGTGATCACGATCGCCCGGGGCATGCCGACGGCCTGGCACTCCTCCCAGACCATGCGGGTGGAGCCGTCCACCCCGTCCGAGGCCGAGACGACGAAGAGGGCCGCGTCCGCGGCGCGCAGACCGGCCCTCAGCTCCCCGACGAAGTCGGCGTACCCGGGGGTGTCGAGGATGTTGATCTTGATGCCGTCCCATTCGACCGGCACCAGGGAGAGCTGTACCGAGCGTTGTTGCCGGTGCTCGATGTCGTCGTAGTCGGAGACGGTGCCGCCGTCCTCCACGCGGCCCGCCCGGTTCACCGCCCCCGCGGTCAGCGCGAGGGCCTCCACCAGAGTCGTCTTGCCCGACCCGGAGTGGCCGACCAGCACCACGTTCCGTACGGACGTGGGGTGGTCGGCCGTCAGAGCCCTGCCGGCGGCCCCAGGGTGTGTTTGCGCCTTGTCGCCCATGATCCTGCCTCCCGTGGACGGTGAGGTCACTGTGGGCGCGGACACGCGGCACCGCGTGCACTGGCGGCTCCGGCGACGCCCGCGGTCCTTCGAGCTTTCCACTCCCGTCACGCTGCGTCCATACGAAGGACCATGAAGGGCTCCTGAGGACTACGAAGGACCACAACGACTGCGAAGGTCCACAACGACTGCGAAGGGCTGCGTAACTGCGAAGGGCTGCGTGAGGACCGCGAAGGAGCGCCAAGGACGGAACGGGCACCGCGGGACGCCGATCGCGCCACGCGTGCGCCCGGCGTGCCGGTGTGCACCGGATCGTGGCACGGCTGCGGGTGCCCGCCCGTCACGCACACGCACGCGTGGCTACGATGGGCCAGCCGGTGGCCATCAGGGCCGCGGCGACACCGACCGTCGGGAAGGCCATGCTGAACAAGTACGCGCGTGCATTTTTCACGCGTGTCCTCACGCCGTTCGCCGCGTTTCTCATCCGCCGGGGCGTCAGCCCCGACACGGTCACGCTCGTCGGCACGGCCGGTGTGGTCGCGGGCGCGCTGGTCTTCTACCCCAGGGGCGAGTTCTTCTGGGGCACGATCATGATCACCCTGTTCGTCTTCTCCGACCTGGTCGACGGGAACATGGCCCGCCAGTTGGGCCGCTCCAGCCGCTGGGGCGCCTTCCTGGACTCCACGCTGGACCGGGTCGCCGACGGCGCGATCTTCGGCGGCTTCGCGCTGTGGTACGCGGGCAACGGCGACGACAACGTCCTGTGCGCCGTCTCGATCTTCTGTCTGGCGAGCGGCCAGGTGGTGTCGTACACCAAGGCACGCGGCGAGTCGATCGGGCTTCCGGTGGCCGTCAACGGGCTCGTCGAACGCGCCGAGCGGCTGGTGATCTCGCTGGTCGCGGCCGGTTTGGCGGGCCTGCACAAGTTCGGCGTGCCCGGCATCCAGTGGCTGCTGCCGATCGCCCTGTGGATCGTCGCCGTGGGCAGCCTCGTCACGCTGATCCAGCGGGTCGTCACCGTTCGCCGCGAGTCCGCCGAGGCCGAGGCCGAGGCCGCGGCCGCGGCCGCGCCGAACACGTCCCAGGGGAGTGAGGCGGCGAAGTGAGCACCGCCGACCGGCTCAGCGACGCGCTGTACGGGCTCGGCTGGAGCACCGTCAAGAAGCTCCCCGAACCCGCCGCCGTCCGTCTCGGCCGGACCATCGCCGACCTCGCCTGGAAGCGGCGCGGCAAGGGCGTGCAGCGCCTCGAGGCGAACTACGCGCGCGTGGTGCCCGGCGCCGGTCCCGAGCGCCTGGCCGAACTCTCCCGCGCGGGCATGCGCTCGTACCTGCGCTACTGGATGGAGTCGTTCCGGCTCCCGGCCTGGAGCGCCGAGCGCGTGCGGACGGGCTTCGACGCCAAGGACATCCACCGCCTGACCGACGCCCTGGCCTCCGGCCAGGGCGTGGTCCTCGCGCTGCCGCACCTGGCCAACTGGGACCTGGCCGGCGCCTGGGTCACCACCAAGCTCCACACGCCGTTCACCACGGTCGCCGAACGCCTCAAGCCCGAGACGCTGTACGACCGCTTCGTCGCCTACCGTGAGGGCCTCGGCATGGAGGTCCTGCCGCACAGCGGCGGCTCCGCCTTCGGCACCCTGGCCCGGCGGCTGCGCGACGGCGGCCTGGTCTGCCTGGTCGCCGACCGCGACCTGTCCGCCTCCGGCGTCGAGGTCGACTTCTTCGGCGAGCGGGCCCGGATGCCCGCCGGCCCCGCCCTCCTCGCCCAGCAGACGGGCGCCCTGCTGCTGCCCGTCACGCTCTGGTACGACGACTCGCCCGTCATGAAGGGACAGGTGCATCCGCCGATCGAGGTCCCCGAGTCAGGCACCCGGGCCGAGAAGACGTCTGTCATGACACAGGCGCTGGCCGACGCCTTCGCCACCGGGATCGCCGACCATCCGGAGGACTGGCACATGCTCCAGCGCTTGTGGCTCTCCGACCTCGACCCCGCGAAGGGACCCTCGTGAGAATCGGGATCGTCTGCCCGTACTCCTGGGACGTGCCCGGTGGCGTCCAGTTCCACATCCGCGACCTCGCCGAGTACTTCATCCGCCTCGGCCACGAGGTCTCCGTCCTCGCGCCCGCCGACGACGACACCCCGCTGCCGGCGTACGTCGTCTCGGCCGGCCGCGCGGTGCCGGTGCCGTACAACGGCTCGGTGGCCCGCCTCAACTTCGGCTTCCTGTCGGCCGCGCGGGTGCGGCGCTGGCTGCACGACGGCGAGTTCGACGTGGTCCACATCCACGAGCCCACGTCACCCTCGCTGGGCCTGCTGACCTGCTGGGCGGCCTCGGGTCCGATCGTGGCCACCTTCCACACCTCCAACCCGCGCTCGCGCGCCATGATCGCCGCGTACGCGATCCTGCAGGCCGCGCTGGAGAAGATCAGCGCACGGATAGCGGTCAGCGAGTACGCCCGGCGCACCCTGGTCGAGCATCTGGGCGGCGACGCGGTGGTCATCCCCAACGGGGTCGACGTCGACTTCTTCGCGAAGGCCGAGCCGAGGCCGGAGTGGCAGGGTGACACGCTCGGCTTCATCGGCCGTATCGACGAGTCCCGCAAGGGCCTGCCGGTGCTGATGAAGGCCCTCCCGAAGATCCTCGCCGACCGTCCGCAGACACGCCTGCTGATCGCGGGACGGGGCGACGAGGAGGCGGCCGTCGAGGACCTGCCGAAGGAGCTGCGCTCCCGCGTCGAGTTCCTCGGCATGATCAGCGACGAGGACAAGGCGCGCTTCCTGTGCAGCGTCGACCTGTACATCGCGCCCAACACCGGCGGCGAGAGCTTCGGCATCGTCCTGGTCGAGGCGATGTCGGCGGGCGCTCCTGTCCTCGCCTCCGACCTGGACGCCTTCGTCCAGGTCCTCGACCAGGGTGCGGCCGGCGAGGTCTTCGCCAACGAGGACGCGGACGCACTGGCGGAGGCGGCCGTACGCCTGCTGGCGGACCCGGCCCGGCGGGCCGAACTGCGGGAGCGGGGGAGCGCCCACGTCCGTCGCTTCGACTGGTCGACCGTCGGCGCGGACATCCTGTCGGTGTACGAGACGGTCACGACCGGTACGGCGGCGGTGGCAACGGACGAGAGATCGGGGCTGCGGGCGCGGTTCGGGCTGGCGCGGGACTGACCCGGTACGGGGATTCCGGCGGGTTCGGGCCCCCGATAACCTTCGCCCGTGACCGCAACCCTCATCTGGATCCTCGTCGCGCTGGTCGCCATCGGCCTGTACCTGAGCTGGACGGCCGGGCGGCTGGACCGGCTGCACGTGCGGATGGACGCCGCCCGGGCCGCGCTGGACGCTCAGCTGCTGCGCCGGGCCTCCGTGACCCAGGAGCTCGCGACCTCGGGCGTGCTGGACCCCGCCGCCTCGATCCTGCTCTACGAGGCAGCGCACGCAGCCCGGCAGGCCGAGGAGGATCAGCGGGAGGTGGCGGAGAGCGAGCTGAGCCAGGCCCTGCGCGCGGTCTTCGAGGACCCGCAGCAGGTGGAGGCCGTCAGGGAGGCCCCGGGCGGCGAGGAGGCGGCCCGTGAGCTGGCCGAGGCCGTACGCCGGGTCCCGATGGCCCGCCGCTTCCACAACGACGCCGTAGGGGCCGCCCGCAGGCTCCGGGAGCACCGCAAGGTGCGCTGGTTCCGGCTGGCCGGGCACGCCCCGTTCCCGCTGGCCTTCGAGATGGACGACGAGCCCCCCGCGGCCCTGGTGGAGCGGGTCTCCTGACGTCGGCGGGCCTCCGCGGAGCCAAAAGGATCCACCGGCTTCCCATTGGCCCTTGCTGTGGCCTGGTCCACTCGCGTTTCCTCGATGCTGCACAAACTCTCTTTCACCTTCAGCGAGGTCACCCGTGTCCACCATTGAGAACCAGGCTCCCGAGACCGGCACCGCCCGCGTGAAGCGCGGCATGGCCGAGCAGCTCAAGGGCGGCGTGATCATGGACGTCGTCACGCCGGAGCAGGCGAAGATCGCCGAGGACGCGGGCGCCGTCGCCGTCATGGCCCTGGAGCGGGTCCCGGCCGACATCCGCAAGGACGGCGGCGTGGCCCGCATGTCCGACCCGGACATGATCGAGGGCATCATCGACGCCGTCTCCATCCCGGTCATGGCCAAGTCCCGCATCGGCCACTTCGTCGAGGCCCAGGTGCTGCAGTCCCTCGGCGTGGACTACATCGACGAGTCCGAGGTCCTCACCCCGGCCGACGAGGTCAACCACTCCGACAAGTGGTCCTTCACCACTCCGTTCGTGTGCGGTGCCACCAACCTGGGCGAGGCCCTGCGCCGTATCGCCGAGGGCGCCGCGATGATCCGCTCCAAGGGCGAGGCCGGCACCGGCAACGTCGTCGAGGCCGTCCGCCACCTGCGCCAGATCAAGAACGAGATCGCCAGGCTGCGCGGCTTCGACAACCACGAGCTGTACGCCGCCGCCAAGGAGCTGCGCGCCCCGTACGAGCTGGTCAAGGAGGTCGCCGAGCTGGGCAAGCTCCCGGTGGTCCTCTTCTCCGCCGGTGGCGTCGCCACTCCGGCCGACGCCGCCCTGATGCGCCAGCTCGGCGCCGAGGGCGTGTTCGTGGGCTCCGGCATCTTCAAGTCCGGCGACCCGGCCAAGCGCGCCGCCGCCATCGTGAAGGCCACCACCTTCTACGACGACCCGAAGATCATCGCGGACGCCTCCCGCAACCTCGGCGAGGCCATGGTCGGCATCAACTGCGACACCCTTCCCGAGACCGAGCGCTACGCCAACCGCGGCTGGTAAGGCACTGGAACACATGAACACACCCGTCATTGGCGTCCTGGCCCTCCAGGGCGACGTACGGGAGCACCTCATCGCCCTGGCCGCGGCCGACGCCGTGGCCAGGGCGGTGCGGCGCCCCGAGGAGCTCGCCGAGGTCGACGGCCTCGTCATACCCGGCGGCGAGTCCACCACCATCTCCAAGCTGGCCGTCCTCTTCGGAGTGATGGACCCTCTCCGCGCGCGCGTACGCGGTGGCATGCCCGTCTACGGCACCTGCGCCGGCATGATCATGCTCGCCGACAAGATCCTCGACCCGCGCTCGGGCCAGGAGACCATCGGCGGCATCGACATGATCGTGCGCCGCAACGCCTTCGGACGGCAGAACGAGTCGTTCGAGGCAGCGGTCGACGTGCAGGGCGTCAAGGGCGATCCTGTGGAGGGCGTCTTCATCCGCGCCCCCTGGGTCGAGTCCGTGGGCGCCGGGACCGAGGTGCTCGCCGAGCACGACGGCCACATCGTCGCGGTCCGCCAGGGCAACGCGCTCGCCACGTCGTTCCACCCGGAACTGACCGGCGACCACCGCGTGCACTCCCTGTTCGTCGACATGGTGCGCGCCAACCGGACACCGGAGTCCTTGTAGGATCTCTGGAGTCGGTGCAGAGATGGGTTACGCGAAGGAGACAGGCAGATGTCCGGCCACTCTAAATGGGCCACGACGAAGCACAAGAAGGCCGTGATCGACGCCAAGCGCGGCAAGCTCTTCGCGAAGCTGATCAAGAACATCGAGGTCGCCGCGCGCATGGGCGGCGTCGACCTCGAGGGCAACCCGACGCTCTACGACGCCGTCCAGAAGGCCAAGAAGCAGTCCGTCCCGAACAAGAACATCGACTCCGCCATCAAGCGCGGTGGCGGTCTCGAGGCCGGTGGCGCGGACTACGAGACGATCATGTACGAGGGCTACGGTCCCAACGGTGTCGCGGTCCTCATCGAGTGCCTCACCGACAACCGTAACCGCGCCGCTTCCGACGTCCGTGTCGCCATGACCCGCAACGGCGGCTCCATGGCCGACCCGGGCTCCGTGTCGTACATGTTCAGCCGCAAGGGCGTCGTCATCGTCCCCAAGGGCGAGCTGTCCGAGGACGACGTGCTCGGCGCGGTCCTGGACGCCGGTGCCGAGGAGGTCAACGACCTCGGCGAGACCTTCGAGGTCATCAGCGAGGCCACCGACCTGGTCGCGGTCCGCACCGCCCTCCAGGAGGCCGGCATCGACTACGACTCCGCCGAGTCCAGCTTCGTCCCCTCCGTCCAGGTCGAGCTGGACGAGGAGGGCGCCAAGAAGATCTTCAAGCTGATCGACGCGCTCGAGGACAGCGACGACGTGCAGAACGTCTTCGCCAACTTCGACGTCAGCGACGAGATCATGGAGAAGGTCGACGCGTAGCGCCGCCGCGGTCTTCGCGGGTTCTCACGGGCCGACGGGACAACCCGTCGGCCCGTCGCCTTGCCGGGCGTCGGTGCGAGGCGCTGTCAGTGGCACCCGATAGCCTGCACGAACTGGGGAACCTCCCAGCGGTGGCTGGGGTGATCGAAGGGAGGGGCGCGTGCGGGTGCTGGGGGTGGACCCCGGACTGACGCGATGCGGTGTCGGCGTCGTCGAAGGGGTCGCGGGCCGACCGCTCACCATGCTCGGGGTGGGGGTCGTACGGACGCCCGTGGACGCCGATCTCAGCCTCCGGCTGCTCGCCGTCGAGCAGGGCATCGAGCAGTGGCTGGACGAGCACCGGCCCGAGTTCGTCACCGTGGAGCGCGTCTTCAGCCAGCACAACGTGCGCACCGTCATGGGCACCGCGCAGGCCAGCGCCGTCGCGATGCTGTGCGCCGCCCGGCGCGGCATCCCGGTCGCCCTGCACACCCCCAGCGAGGTCAAGGCGGCCGTCACCGGCAACGGCCGTGCCGACAAGGCCCAGGTCGGGGCCATGGTCACCCGCCTGCTGCGGCTCAGCGCCCCGCCGAAGCCGGCCGACGCGGCCGACGCCCTCGCCCTCGCCATCTGCCACATCTGGCGCGCCCCCGCCCAGAACCGGCTCCAGCAGGCCGTGGCCCTGCACACCGCCCACGCAACGAAAGGCCGTACGGCATGATCGCCTTCGTCAGCGGCACGGTCGCCGCGCTCGCCCCCGACGCAGCGGTCGTCGAGGTCGGCGGCGTCGGCATGGCCGTCCAGTGCACGCCCAACACGCTGTCCACGCTCCGCATCGGGCAGGCCGCCAAGCTGTATACCTCCCTGGTCGTCCGCGAGGACTCGCTGACCCTGTACGGCTTCGCGGACGACGACGAGCGCCAGACCTTCGAGTTGCTGCAGACCGCGAGTGGAGTCGGCCCCCGCCTCGCCCAGGCGATGCTCGCCGTGCACACCCCGGACGCACTGCGCCGCGCCGTCGCCACCGGTGACGAGAAGGCCCTCACGGCCGTCCCCGGCATCGGCAAGAAGGGCGCGCAGAAGCTGCTCCTCGAGCTGAAGGACCGGCTCGGCGCACCCACCGGCGCCCCCGTGGTCGGCGCCCCGGTCACCCAGGGCTGGCGCGACCAGCTGCACGCGGCCCTCCTCGGCCTCGGCTACGCCACCCGCGAGGCCGAGGAGGCCGTCGCCGCCGTGGCCCCCCAGGCCGAGGCCGCCGGCGGCACACCGCAGGTGGGCGCGCTGCTGAAGGCCGCCCTGCAGACCCTGAACCGAGCCCGCTGACCCCAACCACTGTCGAGGCACATTCATGAACTGGGACGACACGACCGACACCTCCGCCGAGGAGCGGCTCGTCGGTGCGTCCGCCGACCGGGAGGACCAGGCCGTCGAGGCCGCCCTGCGCCCCAAGGACCTCGGCGAGTTCATCGGCCAGGAGAAGGTCCGCGAGCAGCTCGACCTGGTGCTGCGCGCAGCACGCGCGCGGGGGGCCACAGCCGACCACGTGCTGCTCTCCGGCGCCCCCGGCCTGGGCAAGACGACCCTGTCGATGATCATCGCGGCGGAGATGGGCGCCCCCATCCGCATCACCTCCGGCCCCGCCATCCAGCACGCCGGGGACCTCGCGGCGATCCTCTCCTCCCTCCAGGAGGGCGAGGTCCTCTTCCTGGACGAGATCCACCGCATGTCCCGGCCCGCCGAGGAGATGCTGTACATGGCCATGGAGGACTACCGCGTCGACGTCATCGTCGGCAAGGGCCCGGGCGCCACCGCCATCCCCCTCGAACTGCCCCCCTTCACCCTGGTCGGTGCCACGACGCGCGCGGGCCTGCTGCCGCCCCCGCTGCGCGACCGCTTCGGCTTCACCGCGCACATGGAGTTCTACGAGCCCGCCGAGCTGGAGCGGGTCGTGCATCGCTCGGCGCACCTGCTGGACGTCGAGATCGAGGCGGAGGGCGCCGCCGAGATCGCCGGCCGCTCCCGGGGCACGCCGCGTATCGCCAACCGCCTGCTGCGCCGCGTGCGCGACTACGCCCAGGTCAAGGCCGACGGAGTGATCACCCGCGAGATCGCCGGGGCCGCCCTCGCCGTCTACGAGGTCGACGCGCGCGGCCTGGACCGCCTCGACCGGGCCGTCCTGGAGGCGCTGCTGAAGCTGTTCGGCGGCGGTCCGGTCGGTCTGTCGACCCTGGCGGTCGCGGTGGGGGAGGAGCGCGAGACGGTCGAGGAGGTC
The DNA here is from genome assembly GCF_042959345.1 of Streptomyces sp. NPDC007905. Classification (NCBI taxonomy): domain Bacteria; kingdom Bacillati; phylum Actinomycetota; class Actinomycetes; order Kitasatosporales; family Streptomycetaceae; genus Streptomyces; species Streptomyces sp. NPDC007905. The sequence continues at coordinate 10,747 of NZ_JBIBKS010000018.1, forward strand.
GCCGAGCCCTTCCTCGTGCGGGAGGGCCTGCTCGCCCGCACTCCGCGGGGCCGGGTCGCCACCCCCGCCGCATGGGCGCATCTCGGCCTGACCCCGCCGCGCTCGTCAGCCGGGGGAAACGGACAACAGGACCTGTTCGGGGCCTGATGGCTTCGTGACGGCGAGGGCATTGGCCGGGGCAGGAACCCAGGTGCCATGCTGAGCGTTGTTCCATGCGCGCGGACTCGCTTAGACTCCGCCGATGCCGTCCTTGTGGGCGGCGCCGACCCACCCCCATCCAACAGGCCGCTCACCGCGCGGTCGCGCGAAGGAAATGCCGTCCCGTGAATGCCTTTACCCTTCTCCCCTTCATTGTGCTCATCGCGGCCATGTTCCTGATGACGCGCTCGGCCAAGAAGAAGCAGCAGCAGGCCGCCAACATGCGGAACGAGATGCAGCCCGGCTCGGGCGTGCGCACGATCGGGGGGATGTACGCGACGGTCAAGGAGGTCAATGAGGACACCGTCCTCCTCGACGCCGGGCCGGGCGTCGATCTCCTCTTCGCCAAGAACGCGATCGGCGCCATCCTCTCGGACGACGAGTACAACCGCATCGTCCACGGCATCGAGCACGACCTGAAGTCCGATGCCGGCATCGTCCCGGACGACGCCTCCTCCCTCACCGAGACCGACACGACGGACGAGCCTGCCGCCGCTGCCGCCGCCTCCGACGACAAGGCCGTCGACCTCGGTAAGAAGGACGCCGCCGCGGACAAGACCGACGCGGCCGACGCCGCCGAGGCCAAGGCGGAGGAAGAGCCGAAGAAGACCGACGGCGACACCGACGCGAAGTAGTCACGTCCCGGGGTGCGCGGCGCGGCAGTGATCGCGCCCCGCGCACCCCGGGCATGTCTGTTTTCCGCACGGGAGCCCGACACCATGTCATGGCCGACCGCGCCGACCGGGCGCGGGGCGGCCCGAGAGGGAGTACGAGAAGGTGGCAGCACCTAAGAAGGGCCGGAGCGCGAGCGCCCAGAGCAAGCCAGGGCGCTCGCTGGCCCTCATTCTGATCGCCATCGTGGCGCTCACCGGAGGGATGTTCGCCTCCGGGCACACCACTCCGCGTCTCGGCATCGACCTCGCCGGTGGCACGAGCATCACGCTCAAGGCGAAGGCCGACCAGGGGGCCGCGATCAACAAGGCCAACATGGACACCGCGGTCGACATCATGAACCGCCGTGTCAACGGCCTGGGCGTCTCCGAGGCGGAGGTGCAGACCCAGGGGACCGACCACATCATCGTGAACATCCCCAAGGGCACCAACTCCAGGGAGGCCCAGCAGCAGGTCGGTACTACCGCCAAGCTGTACTTCCGTCGGGTCCTCGCCAGCGAGCCCAGCGGCGCCGCCGCGCCGAGCCCCTCGCCGAGCGCCTCCTCCAGCGGCAGCGGCTCGCCGAGCCCGTCGAGCAGCGCCTCCGCCAAGCAGAAGGCGTCCTCGCCCTCCACCGCGTCCCCGGCGGCGACGGCCTCCGCCCCCTCGCAGGGCCGCGCGGTCACCGACGCCCTGAAGGCCGACACCACGCCGTCGTCCTCCACCACCCCGGGCGCCACGTCCTCCCCGAGCCCGTCCGCGTCGTCCTCCGGTGGCAGCGCCGACACCAGCAGGCTCCAGGCGCAGTACGCCGCCCTGGACTGCTCCAAGCCCGCCGAACGCGCCAGGGCCGGCACGAGCGCCCAGCCGGGCGAGCCCACCGTGGCCTGCGGTGAGATCGGCAAGGTCTGGTACAAGTATCTGCTCGGCCCGGCCGCCGTGGACGGCACCGAGGTGAAGAAGGCCCAGGCGGTCTTCGACACCCAGGGCGCCTCCGGCTGGCAGGTCCAGATGACCTTCAACTCCAGCGGGACCAAGAAGTTCGCCGACGTCACCTCCGAGCTGGCCAAGAACCAGGAGCCGCAGAACGAGTTCGGCATCGTCCTCGACGGCCAGGTCGTCTCCAGCCCGCGCGTGCAGACGCCCATCACCGGCGGCCAGGCGGAGATCTCCGGCAGCTTCACGCAGCAGGAGGCGCAGAACCTCGGCAACATGCTGTCGTACGGTGCGCTGCCGCTGTCCTTCAAGGAGGAGACCGTCACCACCGTGACCGCCGCGCTCGGCGGTGAGCAGCTGCGTGCCGGCCTGCTCGCCGGCGCCATCGGTCTCGCGCTGGTCGTGATCTACCTGGTGATCTACTACCGCGGTCTGTCGCTCGTCGCGATGGCGTCCCTCGTGGTCTCCGCGATCCTCACCTACGTGATCATGTCGCTGCTCGGCCCGGCCATCGGCTTCGCGCTGAACCTGCCCGCCATCTGCGGTGCCATCGTGGCCATCGGTATCACCGCGGACTCGTTCATCGTGTACTTCGAACGCATCCGGGACGAGATCCGTGAGGGCCGCACCCTGCGCCCCGCCGTCGAGCGGGCCTGGCCGCGCGCCCGGCGCACCATCCTGGTCTCCGACTTCGTGTCGTTCCTCGCCGCCGCCGTGCTGTTCATCGTCACCGTCGGCAAGGTGCAGGGCTTCGCGTTCACGCTCGGCCTGACCACCGTGCTCGACGTGGTCGTCGTCTTCCTCTTCACCAAGCCGCTGATGACGCTGCTGGCCCGCCGGAAGTTCTTCGCGAACGGTCACAAGTGGTCCGGACTCGACCCGAAGAGCCTGGGAGCCAAGCCGCCGCTGCGCCGTACCCGCCGTCCCGCCGGTCCCGCCGCCGGCCCTGTCGACCCGAAGGAGGCGTGAGCGATGTCGAAACTCGGCAACCTCGGTGCCCGACTGCACCGTGGCGAGATCAGCTACGACTTCGTCGGCAAGCGCAAGATCTGGTACGGCGTCTCCATCCTGATCACCATCACGGCCATCCTCGGCCTGTCGGTGCGCGGCCTGAACATGGGCATCGAGTTCCAGGGCGGAGCGGTCTTCACCACGCCGACGAAGATGAGCACGTCGGTGGCCAAGGCGGAGGAGTACGCCAAGGACGCCTCCGGTCACGACGCGATCGTGCAGAAGCTCGGCAACGGCAGCCTGCGCATCCAGATCGCCGGCATCGACACCGACAAGTCCGACCAGATCAAGGACAAGCTGGCCAAGGACCTGAACCTCAACCCGGAGAAGCTGGCCGCCGACCTGGTCGGACCCAGCTGGGGTGAGCAGATCGCCAACAAGGCCTGGGAGGGCCTGGGGATCTTCATGGTGCTCGTGGTGATCTACCTGGCGATCGCCTTCGAGTGGCGCATGGCCGTCGCGGCCCTCGTCGCGCTGATCCACGACATCACCATCACGACCGGTATCTACGCCCTGGTCGGCTTCGAGGTCACGCCCGGCACGGTCATCGGTCTGCTGACCATCCTCGGTTACTCGCTCTACGACACGGTCGTCGTCTTCGACAGCCTCAAGGAGCAGACGAAGGGCATCACCAAGCAGACCCGCTTCACCTACAGCGACATCGCCAACCAGTCGATCAACGGCACGCTGGTGCGCTCCATCAACACCACCGTGGTCGCCCTGCTGCCGGTGGCCGGCCTGCTGTTCATCGGCGGCGGCTTCCTCGGCGCGGGCACGCTGAACGACATCTCGCTGTCGCTGTTCGTCGGCCTCGCGGCCGGTGCGTACTCCTCGATCTTCATCGCCACGCCGCTCGTCGCCGACCTCAAGGAGCGCGAGCCGGCGATGAAGGCCCTCAGGAAGCGGGTCCTGGCCAAGCGCGCCCAGGCCGCCGCCGAGGAGGACCGGGTGGAGACCCGGCCCACCGGTGACGAGCCCGACGACGCCGCTCCCGCCGTGGTGGGTCCGCGCAACCAGCCCGCGTCCCGCAGCCGGGGCCGTGGCCGACCCTCCGGGAAGCGCCGATGACCGACGTCACCGACATCCCGACGCTGCTGCTCAGCCGCATCCGTGACGTGGCGGACTACCCGGAGCCGGGCGTGATGTTCAAGGACATCACCCCGCTGCTCGCGGACCCGGCGGCGTTCGCGGCCCTGACCGACGCGCTGGCCGGGATCGCCGCGAGCACCGGCGCGACCAAGGTCGTCGGTCTGGAGGCCCGGGGCTTCATCCTGGGCGCCCCGGTCGCCGTCCGCGCCGGCCTCGGATTCATCCCGGTCCGCAAGGCGGGCAAGCTGCCCGGGGCGACGCTGCGCCAGGCCTACGACCTGGAGTACGGCTCGGCGGAGATCGAGGTGCACGCGGAGGACCTGACCTCCGGCGACCGTGTGCTGATCGTGGACGACGTGCTGGCGACCGGCGGTACCGCCGAAGCCGCCATCCACCTCATCCAGCGGGCCGGCGCCGAGGTCTCGGGTGTCGCCGTCCTCATGGAGCTGGGCTTCCTCGGCGGCCGTGCCCGCCTGGAGCAGGCGCTCGGCGGGGCGCCGCTGGAGGCGCTCCTCCAGGTGTGACGCAACCGAGCACGCGTGCGGTACGGCCGCCCCGGCACCCCCGGGGCGGCCGTCGCCGTTCCGGCCCAGGACACGTGCCGCACGCCGGGAGAACATCTCGACGTCGCCTCCCGGAATCCCTCGGCGGTCCCTCGCGTTGCACGGGTAGACGGTCCTCACTTCCGCCTGAAGGCGATGACAGGGCGCAGGATCGCTACCATGGGGTCTCCGGAACCTGACCGGGGGACCCGGATCGCGCACGAGGAGCCCTCTTGCCAGACGAGGCCCAGCACCTGACCGCCGCCAAGCCCGAGTCCGTCTCGGCAGCCGCGGCCAAGCCCGCGCCGAACGTGTCGAACGCGAAGAACGACACCCGCGGGCCGGTCGAGCACGCCCAGTCCGCACCCGTGGAGAAGGCTGCTGCCGAGGTCGCGCGTCCCAAACCGGCCCTCACTGGCGACTCCGCCCGAGCGGGGGGACCCCCATCGCCCGTGCGCCCCGCTGCAGGCCAGGCCGCCCGCACCGGCTCCTCCAACCGTGTCCGTGCCCGCCTCGCCCGCCTCGGCGTCCAGCGCGCGAACCCGTACAACCCCGTTCTGGAACCGCTGCTGCGGATAGTGCGCAGCAACGATCCGAAGATCGAGAACTCGACGCTCCGGCAGATCGAGCGCGCCTATCAGGTCGCCGAGCGCTGGCACCGCGGCCAGAAGCGCAAGAGCGGCGACCCGTACATCACGCACCCGCTCGCCGTCACCACCATCCTCGCCGAGCTGGGCATGGATCCGGCCACCCTCATGGCGGGGCTGCTGCACGACACCGTCGAGGACACCGAGTACGGCCTCGACGACCTGCGCCGCGACTTCGGTGACGTCGTCGCCCTGCTCGTCGACGGCGTCACCAAGCTGGACAAGGTCAAGTTCGGGGAGGCCGCACAGGCCGAGACCGTGCGCAAGATGGTCGTGGCGATGGCCAAGGACCCGCGCGTCCTGGTCATCAAGCTCGCCGACCGCCTGCACAACATGCGCACCATGCGCTACCTCAAGCGCGAGAAGCAGGAGAAGAAGGCGCGCGAGACGCTGGAGATCTACGCGCCGCTCGCTCACCGGCTGGGCATGAACACCATCAAGTGGGAGCTGGAGGACCTCGCGTTCGCGATCCTCTACCCCAAGATGTACGACGAGATCGTGCGGCTGGTCGCCGAGCGGGCGCCCAAGCGGGACGAGTACCTCGCCATCGTCACCGACGAGGTCCAGGCCGATCTGCGGGCCGCCCGGATCAAGGCGACCGTCACCGGACGCCCGAAGCACTACTACAGCGTCTACCAGAAGATGATCGTCCGCGGTCGCGACTTCGCGGAGATCTACGACCTGGTGGGCATCCGCGTCCTCGTCGACACGGTCCGCGACTGCTACGCGGCCCTCGGCACGGTGCACGCGCGATGGAATCCGGTCCCGGGCCGGTTCAAGGACTACATCGCGATGCCCAAGTTCAACATGTACCAGTCGCTGCACACGACGGTCATCGGCCCCAATGGCAAGCCCGTCGAGCTGCAGATCCGCACGTTCGACATGCACCGGCGCGCGGAGTACGGCATCGCCGCGCACTGGAAGTACAAGCAGGAGGCCGTCGCCGGCACCTCCAAGATCCGTACCGACGCGCCCAAGACGTCCGCCAAGGACAAGGACGCCATCAACGACATGGCGTGGCTGCGTCAGTTGCTCGACTGGCAGAAGGAGACCGAGGACCCCAGCGAGTTCCTGGAGTCCCTGCGCTTCGACCTGTCCCGCAACGAGGTCTTCGTCTTCACGCCCAAGGGCGACGTCATCGCGCTCCCGGCCGGCGCCACCCCGGTCGACTTCGCGTACGCCGTCCACACCGAGGTCGGCCACCGCACCATAGGAGCGCGGGTCAACGGCAGGCTCGTACCGCTCGAATCCACCCTGGACAACGGCGACTTGGTGGAGGTCTTCACCTCCAAGGCGCCCGGCGCCGGTCCGTCCCGCGACTGGCTCGGGTTCGTCAAGTCGCCGCGCGCCCGCAACAAGATCCGGGCCTGGTTCTCCAAGGAGCGCCGCGACGAGGCGATCGAGCAGGGCAAGGACGCCATCGTGCGCGCCATGCGCAAGCAGAACCTGCCCATCCAGCGCATCCTCACCGGCGACTCCCTCGTCACGCTCGCGCACGAGATGCGCTACTCGGACATCTCCGCGCTGTACGCGGCGATCGGTGAGGGCCATGTCTCCGCACAGAACATCGTGCAAAAGCTCGTCCAGGCCCTCGGCGGCGAGGAGGCCGCCACCGAGGAGATCGACGAGACGGTCCCGCCGTCCCGCGGTCGCAGCCGCAAGCGCCGCTCCAGCGCCGACCCCGGCGTCGTGGTCAAGGGCGTCGACGACGTGTGGGTCAAGCTGGCCCGCTGTTGCACGCCCGTCCCCGGCGATCCGATCATCGGCTTCGTGACGCGCGGTAGCGGTGTATCGGTTCACCGCAGCGACTGTGTGAACGTGGAGTCACTGTCCCGGGAGCCGGAGCGCATCCTCGACGTCGAGTGGGCGCCCACCCAGTCCTCGGTCTTCCTGGTCGCCATCCAGGTCGAGGCCCTCGACCGCTCCCGCCTGCTGTCGGACGTCACCCGCGTCCTGTCCGACCAGCACGTCAACATCCTCTCCGCGGCCGTCCAGACCTCGCGCGACCGGGTGGCCACCTCCCGCTTCACCTTCGAGATGGGCGACCCCAAGCACCTCGGCCACGTCCTGAAGGCCGTACGGGGCGTGGAGGGCGTGTACGACGTCTACCGCGTGACCTCGGCGCGCAGCCGGGCGTAGGAACGAACGCCGAAGGGCCCCGTACGCACCGTACGGGGCCCTTCGCACGCGGTAGGCGGGGATTCAGCCGCCGAACTCCTGCAGACCCTTCAGGGCCTGGTCCAGGAGCGCCTGGCGGCCCTCCAGCTCACGCTCCAGCTTGTCGGCCTTGGAGTTGTTGCCTTGGGCGCGCGCCTGCTCGATCTGGGCCGTCAGCTTGTCCACGGCGGCCTGCAGCTGACCGGTCAGACCCTCGGCACGCGCGCGTGCCTCCGGGTTGGTCCGGCGCCACTCGGCCTCCTCGGCCTCCTGGAGGGCCCGCTCGACCGCGTGCATCCGGCCCTCGACCTTCGGACGCGCGTCCCGCGGGACGTGGCCGATGGCCTCCCAGCGCTCGTTGATCGAGCGGAAGGCGGCCCGGGCGCCCTTCAGATCCGCGATCGGCAGGAGCTTCTCGGCCTCCTCGGCCAGCTCCTCCTTGAGCTTCAGGTTCTCCGTCTGCTCGGCGTCCCGCTCGGCGAAGACCGAGCTGCGGGCCGCGAAGAACACGTCCTGGGCACCGCGGAAGCGGTTCCACAGGTCGTCCTCGTGCTCGCGCTGGGCGCGGCCGGCGGCCTTCCACTCCGCCATCAGGTCGCGGTAGCGCGCCGCCGTCGGACCCCAGTCCGTCGAGCCGGACAGCGCCTCGGCCTCGGCGACCAACCGCTCCTTGGTCTTGCGCGCCTCCTCGCGCTGCGCGTCCAGCTGCGCGAAGTGCGCCTTGCGGCGCTTGGAGAACGCCGACCGGGCGTGCGAGAACCGGTGCCACAGGTCGTCGTCGGACTTGCGGTCCAGACGCGGCAGCCCCTTCCAGGTGTCCACCAGCGCCCGCAGCCGCTCACCGGCGGCCCGCCACTGGTCGGACTGCGCGAGCTGCTCGGCCTCGGCGACCAGGTCCTCCTTGGCCTTGCGGGCCTCGTCGGACTGCTTGGCGCGCTGCGCCTTGCGCTCCTCGCGCCGGGCCTCGACCGTCTTCACGAGCTTGTCGAGGCGGGTCCGCAGCGCGTCCAGGTCGCCGACCGCGTGGTGCGCCTCGACCTGCTCACGCAGGTGGTCGATCGCGGTCTGGGCGTCCTTCGCCGACAGGTCGGTGGTCTGTACTCGCTTCTCGAGGAGGCCGATCTCGACAACCAGGCCCTCGTACTTGCGCTCGAAGTAGGCCAGCGCCTCCTCAGGGGAGCCGGCCGCCCAGGAACCGACGACCTGCTCGCCATCGGCCGTACGCACGTACACGGTCCCCGTCTCGTCGACGCGGCCCCACGGGTCGCTGCTCACAGCGCCTCCTCCACATGATGCCTGCGGTGGGCCTCAGCACCCCCGGGCATCGTCCACAGTTTCGTCACGGCCAACATAGGCGACCAGCGGGTTACCTGTCCGCATCCAGCACGACCGAAATTCCGCAGTTGGCCGTCTTGATCGGTCAGGACTTGGCGACCGTCGCCTTGTTGATCACGACCGTCGCGTTCGGGGCACCGTCACCCGCACCCGTGTTCTCACCCGCGGCCGCGATCTTGTCCAGGACCTTCAGGCCGGCCGCGTCGATCGTCCCGAACGGCGTGTAACTGGGCGGCAACGGGCTGTCCTTGTAGACCAGGAAGAACTGGCTGCCACCGGTGTGCTTCTGACCGGTGTTGGCCATCGCCACGGTGCCCGCCGGGTACTTGTTGGCCTTCAGGGCCGCGTCCTTCAGGTTCTCGTCCGGGATCGTGTAGCCCGGGCCGCCGCTGCCGAGACCCGTCGGGTCGCCGCACTGCAGCACGTAGATGTCGTTCGTCGTCAGGCGGTGGCACTTGGTGTGGTCGAAGAAGCCCTTGCCCGCAAGGAAGTTGAACGAGTTCACGGTGTGCGGGGCCGCCGACGTCTTCAGCGCGACGTCGATGTCACCGCACGTCGTCGCGAGCTTCATCGTGTACTTCGCCGACGTCTCGATCGTCATCGCCGGTTCCTTCTTCCAGCTCAGCTTCTTGATCGAGCCCGCAGCCGGCTTCTGGCAGGGGTCCGGCGCCTTGCTGCTCGGGGACGCGCTCGGCGTGACGTCGGCGCCGGCGTTGGTCTTCTTGTCGTCGTCGCTGTTCTTCAGCACCCCGGTCGTGTACAGCGCGACGCTGCCGATCACGACCACGCCGAGGACCGACGCGATCACGGAGTTGCGCATGCGCGCCTTGCGTCGCGCACTGGTGCGCCGCTGCTGCTGCCGCAAGAACTTCTCCCGGGCGAGCTGACGCCGCCGCTGCTCCTGGCTGACCACCGGGTTCTCTCCTCATGCGTGTCGTGTGTCGACCGGTACGCGTGTGTCCTGTGAGCCGACAGCCGTGTGTAGCCCCGTACCGTATATGGGTTCGCTGAGGAAACGGCAGCGCCGGTAGGCTCTGGACCACGGGCTGACCGCCCGCAAGCCCTCCCGAATCGACACAACGAAGGACGATCGTGCTCATTGCCGGGTTCCCCGCCGGGGCCTGGGGGACGAACTGTTATCTCGTCGCCCCCGCCGCCGGTGAGGAGTGCGTGATCATCGACCCGGGCCACCAGGCCGCCGAAGGAGTCGAGGAAACGCTCAGGAAGCATCGGCTCAAGCCCGTCGCCGTCGTCCTCACCCACGGCCACATCGACCATGTGGCCTCGGTCGTCCCCGTGTGCGGCGCGCACGATGTACCGGCCTGGATCCACCCCGAGGACCGGTACATGATGAGTGACCCCGAGAAGGCGCTCGGCCGGTCCATCGGCATGCCGCTGATGGGCGAACTGACCGTGGGGGAGCCCGACGACGTCAAGGAGCTGGCCGACGGCGTCACCCTCGAGCTCGCCGGGCTGGAGTTCTCCGTCGCGTACGCGCCGGGCCATACCAAGGGGTCGGTGACCTTCCGGATGCCCGAGACCGTGGACATCCCCTCGGTCTTCTTCTCCGGGGATCTGCTGTTCGCCGGCTCCATCGGACGCACCGATCTGCCGGGTGGCTCCATGGAGGACATGCTCGACTCGCTGGCCCGCGTGTGCCTGCCGCTCGAGGACTCCACCGTGGTGCTGTCCGGCCACGGTCCCCAGACGACCATCGGCCAGGAGCGCGCCACCAACACTTACCTGCGGCAGGTGGCGGCCGGCCAGGGAGCCTTCCAGGCTCCCCGACGAGGAATGTGACGAGAGAGCTTCCGTGAGTACCTTTCAGGCCCCCAAGGGCACCTACGACCTGATTCCGCCCCGTTCCGCCAAATTCCTCGCGGTACGCGAGGCGATCGCGTCCCCGCTGCGCAACTCCGGCTACGGCTACGTCGAGACGCCCGGCTTCGAGAACGTGGAACTGTTCGCCCGGGGCGTCGGTGAGTCCACCGACATCGTCACCAAGGAGATGTACGCCTTCGAGACGAAGGGCGGCGACAAGCTGGCGCTGCGTCCCGAGGGCACCGCCTCCGTACTGCGAGCCGCGTTGGAGGCCAATCTGCACCGCCAGGGCAACCTGCCGGTGAAGCTCTGGTACTCGGGCTCGTACTACCGCTACGAGCAGCCGCAGGCGGGCCGCTACCGCCACTTCTCCCAGGTCGGCGCCGAGGCGATCGGCGCCGAGGACCCGGCGCTGGACGCCGAGCTGATCATCCTGGCCGACCAGGCGTACCGCTCGCTCGGTCTGCGCGACTTCCGCATCCTGCTGAACAGCCTGGGCGACCGGGAGTGCCGCCCGGTGTACCGAGCGGCACTGCAGGACTTCCTGCGCGGCCTGGACCTGGACGAGGACACGCGCCGGCGCGTCGACATCAACCCGCTCCGGGTCCTCGACGACAAACGTGAGTCGGTCCAGAAGCAGCTGACGGGCGCGCCGCTGCTGCGCGACTACCTGTGCGACGCCTGCAAGGCGTACCACGAGGAGGTCCGCGAGCTGATCACCGTGGCGGGCGTGGCCTTCGAGGACGACCCGAAGCTGGTGCGCGGCCTGGACTACTACACCCGCACCACGTTCGAGTTCGTGCACGACGGTCTGGGCTCCCAGTCCGCGGTGGGCGGCGGCGGCCGCTACGACGGCCTGTCCGAGTTGATCGGCGGTCCCGCGCTGCCGTCCGTGGGCTGGGCCCTCGGCGTCGACCGCACGGTCCTCGCCCTGGAGGCCGAGGGGGTCGAGCTGCAGATCCCGTCCTCGACCAGCGTGTACGCGGTGCCCCTCGGCGAGGAGGCCCGGCGGGTCCTGTTCGCGAAGGTCACCGAGCTGCGCAAGGTCGGTATCGCGGCGGACTTCTCCTACGGCGGCAAGGGCCTGAAGGGCGCCATGAAGAACGCCAATCGCAGCGGGGCCCGCTACGCCCTCGTCGCCGGTGAACGCGACCTCGCCGAGGGTGTCGTGCAGCTCAAGGACATGGAGTCCGGCGAACAGACGGCGATCGGCGTCAACGAGATCGTGGCCGAGCTGGAGTCGCGGCTCGGATAGCCGCACGCGCGCGTGGGCGCCGGATGCCCCGAGGGGCGTCCGGCGCCTTTGTCGTGCGCCGGTACAAAAGGCTGTCCGGAACCGAGCACGCGGTGCTCGTCGTACGTACATCCTTATGCGGAGCGAACGGTGCCCACCCGCGCGCGTGCGGCACAATGACCCGTGCCCGAAGATGGTCCAACTCTCAAGTGACGGAATCGGCGTGATGAGCAAGACGACAGTCAAAGACGTCTCCACGGAGCCCGGTCCCGAGCGTGCCGCCGACGCACCCCGCGCGGTGGGCGGCAGCCGCGCGTTCGCCCTGCTGCTGGTGATCACCGGCGCGGCCGGACTGCTAGCGGCCTGGGTCATCACGCTCGACAAGTTCAAGATCCTCGAGGCGAAGGTCGCCGGCAAGACCTTCACCCCCGGGTGCAGCCTGAACCCGATCGTCTCCTGCGGCAGCGTCATGGAGAGCAAGCAGGCCGCCGCCTTCGGCTTTCCGAACCCCATGCTCGGCCTGGTGTGCTACGGCATCGTCATCTGCGTCGGCATGAGCCTGCTGGCCCGCGCCCGCTTCCCGCGCTGGTACTGGCTGACCTTCACCTTCGGCACGCTCTTCGGCGTCGCCTTCTGCACCTGGCTGCAGTTCCAGTCCCTGTACCGGATCAACGCGCTGTGCCTGTGGTGCTCGCTGGCCTGGGTCGCCACGATCACGATGTTCTGGTACGTCACCTCGTTCACCGTCCGCAACGACTTCCTGCCGTCCCCGCGGTGGCTGAAGTCCTTCTTCGGCGAGTTCACCTGGGTGCTGCCGGTCCTGCACGTCGGGATCATCGGCATGCTGGTCCTGACCCGCTGGTGGGACTTCTGGACCAGCTGACGGCCCGGGCCTCCCCGGCCGCCCGGACCTGATTGTCAGTGCGGTGTTCTAGGGTTTCAGCGTGGAACCCGACCTCTTCACCGCCGCAGCGGAAGAACGCCAGGAGAAGGACCCGGCAGCCAGCCCCCTGGCCGTGCGGATGCGCCCGCGCACGCTCGACGAGGTCGTGGGCCAGCAGCATCTGCTGAAGCCCGGCTCGCCCCTGCGCCGGCTGGTCGGCGAGGGCAACGGTGGCCCCGCCGGACCGTCCTCGGTGATCCTCTGGGGCCCGCCAGGCACCGGCAAGACGACGCTGGCCTACGTCGTCTCCAAGGCCACCGACAAGCGGTTCGTGGAGCTGTCCGCGATCACCGCGGGCGTCAAGGAGGTCCGTGCGGTCATCGACGGCGCCCGCCGCGCCGCCGGCGGCTTCGGCAAGGAGACCGTCCTCTTCCTGGACGAGATCCACCGCTTCAGCAAGGCCCAGCAGGACTCCCTGCTCCCCGCGGTCGAGAACCGCTGGGTCACCCTGATCGCGGCGACCACGGAGAACCCGTACTTCTCGGTGATCTCCCCGCTGCTGTCGCGCTCCCTGCTGCTCACCCTCGAACCCCTCACCGACGACGACATCCGGGCACTCCTGAGGCGCGCCCTCACCGACGATCGCGGGCTGAGGGACGCCGTCGCCCTCCCCGAGGACACGGAAACCCACCTCCTGCGCATCGCCGGCGGCGACGCCCGCCGCGCCCTGACCGCCCTGGAAGCGGCCGCCGGGGCGGCCCTCGACCAGGGTGCGACCGAGGTGGGTCTGGAGACCCTGGAGCGGACCGTCGACCGGGCCGCGGTGAAGTACGACCGTGACGGTGACCAGCACTACGACGTCGCCAGCGCCCTCATCAAGTCGATCCGCGGCTCGGACGTCGACGCGGCCCTGCACTACCTGGCCCGCATGATCGAGGCCGGCGAGGACCCCCGGTTCATCGCCCGGCGTCTGATGATCTCCGCCAGCGAGGACATCGGCCTGGCCGACCCGAACGCCCTGCCGATCGCGGTGGCCGCCGCCCAGGCCGTCGCCATGATCGGTTTTCCCGAGGCCGCCCTCACTCTCAGCCACGCCACCATCGCGCTCGCGCTCGCCCCCAAGTCCAACGCCGCGACCACCGCGATCGGCGCCGCGATGGAGGACGTACGCAGGGGCCTGGCCGGACCGGTCCCGCCACACCTGCGCGACGGGCACTACAAGGGCGCCGCCAAGCTCGGCCACGCGCAGGGGTACGTCTACCCGCACGACCTGCCCGAGGGCATCGCCCAGCAGCAGTACGCCCCGGACGCCATCAAGGACCGCGAGTACTACACGCCGACGCGGCACGGCGCCGAGGCGCGGTACGCGGACGCGGTGGAGTGGACCAGGCAACACCTCGGTCGCAAGCGGTCCTGAGCACCCTGTAGACTGCCCCGAAGTGCTGAGTCCCGAGTCCGGACCTCCGCAAGGAGAACCGGCACCACCAGAGCGGGACATCCAGCCGGAACCCCACGACCGCGAGGACGCGGGGATCCAGGAGCGTCGCGCACCGTCGAACGGTGTCGCGGGCAGCCCACCACCACCCGGAGCTCCGGGAACGGTCGGTGGGCCACTCGCGTGCTGCACGTATGTGCCCAGACCAGGGAGCGGCTGCCCGGCCCGTCCTTCCGGACAGGCGGGGTTTCCCAGGCTGCGGATGCGACCTCCCCTAACCCTGGTGAAGCCGTATTCGCATAAGAAACACGAGGTGTCGGTTCCATGGCGAACCAGTCCCGCCCCAAGGTCAAGAAGTCGCGTGCCCTCGGCATCGCGCTGACCCCGAAGGCCGTCAAGTACTTCGAGGCCCGCCCCTACCCGCCGGGTGAGCACGGCCGCGGCCGCAAGCAGAACTCGGACTACAAGGTCCGTCTGCTCGAGAAGCAGCGCCTGCGCGCGCAGTACGACGTGTCCGAGCGCCAGCTCGTCCGCGCCTACGAGCGTGCCTCCAAGGTCCAGGGCAAGAGCGGTGAGGCCCTGATCATCGAGCTCGAGCGCCGTCTCGACGCGCTGGTCCTGCGTTCGGGCATCGCCCGCACGATCTACCAGGCCCGCCAGATGGTCGTCCACGGCCACATCCAGGTCAACGGCCAGAAGGTCGACAAGCCGTCCTTCCGTGTCCGCCCGGACGACGTCGTGCAGGTCCGCGACCGCTCCAAGGACAAGACGCTCTTCCAGATCGCCCGTGAGGGTGGCTTCGCCCCCGACGGCGAGACCCCGCGCTACCTGCAGGTGAACCTCAAGGCCCTGGCGTTCCGCCTGGACCGTGAGCCCAACCGCAAGGAGATCCCGGTGATCTGCGACGAGCAGCTCGTCGTCGAGTACTACGCCCGCTGACCCCAGCCCCGGCGCAGCACCTCAGCCCGCCGTCTCCCCGCCCTTCCGGGTGGGCGAGGCGGCGGGTTCGCGTTTCCCCGCCTCACCGCGGGCGTGCGAGACCGGCCCGCGGGGCGCCGGCAGCCCCCGCAGCGGCCTAACGCCGCCGTGCCCCAGCGCCCGGGTCACGGCCGCCTCCCGGGCGAGCCGCGCCCCCTCACGCACACACTCCTCGTACCGCCCGTCGCCGAGGGCCTGCCGGGCCGTCGCCTCGCACAGCTCGTGCGGGGCGTTGAAGTACGCCGAGCCGAACAGCGGCAGGCCCACCAAGGGCCACAGCCGCCCCGCGGCGCCCTGCAGGACCGCCGCCTCCTCCGGATCGCCCTGGCTCGCCGTGACCAGGGCCAGCAGCTCGATCGACAGTACCGAGCCCAGCAGGTCGTGGAAGGCGTGCGCGGTGTCCAGGCAGTCCTCGAGCAGTTTCCGCGCGCCCGCCGTGTCCCCGTCCCGCCAGGCCGCGTAGGCCAGCACGTACTGCGCGTACGAGCGGGCCCACCGCTCCCCGTGGTCCTCGCACACCCGGCGGACGTCCTCGCACAGCCGCACCGCCTCCGGCAGGTCCCCCTGGAACGCCCGCGCCATCGCCAGCTCCACCTGGCCCATCAGGACGTTGCTGTTCAGCTCGCCGATCTCCTGGTAGCGGTCCAGCGCCGACCGCAGCAGCGTTTCTGCGCGTGCCATGTCGTCCGTGACCAGGGCCAGGCAGCCGGCGCGGTGCTCCGCGTACGCAACCGCCGCCTCGTCCGCGACCCGCTCCGCCTGCTCCCGGCACTCCCGCAGCGCGGCCAGCGCCGGCACGGCGTCGCCCTGCAGGATCGCCACGTAGCCGAGCACCCAGAGCGCCTTCAGCCGGGACCGCTCGTACTCCGAGTCCAGCTCCACGCTGCGCTCCAGCCACCGCCGGCCCTCCGACAGCCGCCCGCAGCCGGCCCAGCAGAACCACAGCGAGCCCGCCAGGTACTGGCCCAGATGTGCCTCGTCCGGCTCGGACAGGCAGAACTCCAGGGCCGCCCGCAGGTTCGGCAGCTCGGCCTCGACCCGCGCGGCCACCTCGCGCTGCCGGGGCGAGAACCACTCCAGCTCGCACCAGGTCGCCAGGCCCAGATACCAGTCCCGGTGCCGCCGCCGCAGCCGGGCCGCGTCCCCGGTCGCCCCCAACCAGTCGGCGCCATAGGCCCGGACGGTGTCGAGCATCCGGTAGCGGGGGCCGGTCGGGCTCTCCTCGCGGGTCAGCACCGACTGGGCGAGCAGCTCCGCGAGCACGTCCAGGACGTCCTCGGTCGGCAGCCCGTCGCCGCTGCACACGTACTCGGCCGCCTCCAGGTCGAAGGTCTGCGCGAACACCGAGAGCCGCGCCCACAGCAACCGCTCGGCCGGCGTGCACAGCTCATGGCTCCAGCCGATCGCCGTGCGCAGCGTCTGATGGCGGGGCAGGGCGTCCCGGCCCCCGCCGGTCAGCAGCCGGAACCGGTCGTCGAGACGCTGCAGCAGCTGGGCCGGCGACAGCGCCCGCAGCCGCCCCGCGGCCAGCTCCACGGCCAGCGGGAGGCCCTCCAGCCGACCGCACAGCTCCCGCACCGCCGGGCAGTCGTCCACCCGCAGCCCGTGCTGCCCTGCCCGGTCCGCGAACAGCTCCACCGCCTCGTCCTCGCCCAGCGGGGCCAGCGGGAACAGCCGCTCGCCCGCCAGTCCCAGCGGCCGCCGTCCCACCGCCAGCACCCGCAGCTCCGGCAGCCTGCGGAGCAGTTCGGCCACCAGCTCGGCGCAGGCCTCCACCAGGTGCTCGAAGCCGTCCAGCACCAGCAGGACGCGCCGGGCGGCGAGGTGGGCCACCAGGGTCTGGACGGGCGTGCGCGTGGTGTGATCGGTCAGCCCCAGCGCCTCGACCACCGCGTACTGCACGAACTGCGGATCGCGCACCGGCGACAGCTCCACCTGCCACACCCCGTCCCGGGGCGCCGACCGTGCCGCCGCACGGGCCGCCAGGCGGGACTTGCCCACGCCGCCGGCCCCCGTCACGGTGACCAGCCGGGCCGCCTCCATCGCCCTGGCCAGTTCGGCCAGTTCGGCCGAGCGGCCGACGAAGGTGGTGGGTTCAAGGGGGAGATTGCCGCGCGTTGAGGGGCCGGGGCACTGAGGACCTCGCATGGGACACGGAGCGTACTGAACCGTGTTCATTCCGTACAATCGCTTCCCGCAACTCCACGGGCCGCCGACCGTAATCCGGTACGGAGCCCCACGCCCGGCGCGATAGGCTCGGTGCACTGCTTTTTCATGGTTCCGATGTTCAGAGCATGTTTCAGGGAGCGGGTGCGCACAGTGTCCGGTGGAGAGGTGGCCGGGATCCTGGTGGCCGTCTTCTGGGCGATCCTGGTCTCCTTCCTCGCGGTCGCACTGGCGAGGCTGGCCCAGACGCTCAAGGCGACCACCAAGCTCGTGGCGGACGTGACCGATCAGGCCGTACCGCTGCTCGCCGACGCCTCGGCGGCCGTGCGCTCCGCGCAGACCCAGATCGACCGGGTCGACGCCATCGCCTCCGACGTCCAGGAGGTCACGTCGAACGCCTCCGCCCTGTCGACCACCGTCGCCTCCACCTTCGGAGGCCCGCTGGTCAAGGTCGCGGCCTTCGGCTACGGCGTCCGCCGGGCCCTGGGCGGCCGCAAGGAGGACGTGCCGGCGAAGTCGCCCCGGCGTACCGTGATCGTGGGCCGCACGGTCCCTGCCGCACGACGCAAGCGAAACCTCCGCGGGAAGAGGGACTGAGACCGAGCGATGTTCCGCCGTACGTTCTGGTTCACCTCGGGTGTCGCCGCCGGTGTGTGGGCCACCACCAAGGTCAACCGCAAGCTGAAGCAGCTGACCCCCGAAAACCTCGCCGTCACCGCGGCCAACAAGGCCCTGGAGACCGGTCAGCGCCTGAAGGACCGCGCGGTCGGGTTCGCGCTCGACGTCCGCGACAACATGGCGCAGCGCGAGGCCGAACTGGGGGAGGCGCTGGGTATCAACGCGGACCCCGGACTCCACGCGGACCCCGGACTCCCCGCGCCCCGGCGGCACGCCGCCATCGAGAAGGACCGCAGCAACCCGAAGTACATCGAGAACACGACGTACTCGTACAACCGGAATGAGGACCACTGATGGAGTCGGCCGAGATTCGCCGCCGCTGGCTGAGCTTCTTCGAGGAGCGCGGGCACACCGTCGTCCCTTCGGCGTCGCTCATCGCGGACGACCCGACTCTGCTCCTCGTCCCCGCCGGCATGGTTCCCTTCAAGCCCTACTTCCTGGGTGAGGTCAAGCCGCCGTTCCCGCGCGCCACCAGCGTGCAGAAGTGCGTGCGCACGCCCGACATCGAAGAGGTCGGCAAGACCACGCGCCACGGCACGTTCTTCCAGATGTGCGGCAACTTCTCCTTCGGCGACTACTTCAAGGAAGGCGCCATCAAGCTCGCCTGGGAGCTGCTCACCAGCCCCCAGGACAAGGGCGGTTACGGCCTCGACCCCGAGCGCCTGTGGATCACCGTCTACAAGGACGACGACGAGGCCGAGCAGATCTGGCACGAGGTCATCGGTGTGCCCAAGGAGCGCATCCAGCGCCTGGGCATGAAGGACAACTTCTGGTCCATGGGCGTCCCCGGCCCCTGCGGCCCCTGTTCCGAGATCAACTACGACCGCGGCCCCGAGTTCGGCGTCGAGGGCGGCCCCGCCGTCAACGACGAGCGGTACGTGGAGATCTGGAACCTCGTCTTCATGCAGTACGAGCGTGGCGAGGGCACCGGCAAGGACAACTTCGAGATCCTCGGGGACCTGCCGAGCAAGAACATCGACACGGGTCTCGGCCTCGAGCGGCTCGCCATGATTCTGCAGGGCGTGCAGAACATGTACGAGATCGACACCTCCATGGCCGTCATCGACAAGGCCACCGAGCTGACCGGTGTGGCCTACGGCGACGCCCACGACTCGGACGTGTCCCTCCGCGTGGTCACCGACCACATGCGCACCGCCACCATGCTCATCGGCGACGGCGTCACCCCCGGCAACGAGGGCCGCGGCTACGTCCTGCGCCGGATCATGCGCCGCGCCATCCGCAACATGCGCCTGCTCGGCGCCACCGGTCCGGTCGTCAGGGACCTGATCGACGTCGTGATCGGCATGATGGGCCGGCAGTACCCGGAGCTGGTCAGCGACCGCGAGCGCATCGAGAAGGTCGCCGTCGCCGAGGAGAACGCCTTCCTGAAGACGCTGAAGGCCGGCACCAACATCCTCGACACCGCCGTCACCGAGACCAAGCAGGCCGGTGGCACGATCCTGCCCGGCGACAAGGCCTTCCTGCTCCACGACACCTGGGGCTTCCCGATCGACCTCACCCTGGAGATGGCCGCCGAGCAGGGCCTCTCCGTGGACGAGGAGGGCTTCCGCCGCCTGATGAAGGAGCAGCGGGAGCGCGCCAAGGCCGACGCCCAGGCCAAGAAGACCGGCCACGCCGACATGGGCGCCTACCGCGAGATCGCCGATTCCGCCGGTGCCACCGACTTCATCGGCTACAGCGACACCGAGGGCGAGACCACGATCGTCGGCATCCTCGTCGACGGAGTCTCCTCCCCGGCCGCCATCGAAGGCGACGAGGTCGAGATCGTCCTGGACCGCACCCCGTTCTACGCCGAGGGCGGCGGCCAGATCGGCGACACCGGCCGCATCAGGGCCGACTCCGGCGCGATCATCGAGGTCCGCGACTGCCAGAAGCCGGTCCCGGGCGTCTACGTCCACAAGGGCGTCGTCCAGGTCGGCGAGGTGACGGTCGGAGCCAAGGCCCACGCCTCCATCGACGCCCGCCGCCGCAAGGCCATCGCCCGCGCCCACTCGGCCACGCACCTGACCCACCAGGCCCTGCGTGACGCCCTCGGCCCGACGGCCGCCCAGGCCGGTTCCGAGAACCAGCCCGGCCGCTTCCGCTTCGACTTCGGCTCGCCGTCCGCCGTCCCGACGGCCGTGATGACCGACGTCGAGCAGAAGATCAACGAGGTGCTCGCCCGCGACCTGGACGTGCAGGCCGAGGTCATGGGCATCGACGAGGCCAGGAAGCAGGGCGCCATCGCCGAGTTCGGCGAGAAGTACGGCGAGCGCGTCCGCGTGGTCACCATCGGTGACTTCTCCAAGGAGCTGTGCGGCGGCACGCACGTGCACAACACCGCCCAGCTGGGTCTGGTGAAGCTGCTCGGCGAGTCCTCCATCGGCTCCGGTGTCCGCCGTATCGAGGCCCTCGTCGGTATGGACGCCTACCACTTCCTCGCCCGCGAACACACGGTCGTCAACCAGCTGACCGAGCTGCTCAAGGGCCGCTCGGAGGAGCTGCCGGAGAAGATCTCCTCGATGCTCGGCAAGCTGAAGGACGCCGAGAAGGAGATCGAGAAGTTCCGCGCCGAGAAGGTGCTGCAGGCCGCCGCCGGTCTCGCCGAGTCCGCCAAGGACGTCCGCGGTGTCGCCGTCGTCACCGGTCAGGTGCCGGACGGCACCACGCCGGACGACCTGCGCAGGCTGGTCCTCGACGTGCGCGGTCGCATCCAGGGCGGCCGGGCCGCCGTGGTCGCCCTCTTCACGGTCAACAACGGCAAGCCGCTGACGGTCATCGCCACCAACGAGGCCGCGCGCGAACGCGGTCTCAAGGCCGGTGACCTGGTCCGCACGGCCGCCAAGACCCTCGGCGGCGGCGGGGGCGGCAAGCCGGACGTCGCCCAGGGCGGCGGCCAGAACCCGGCCGCCGTGGGCGATGCCGTCGACGCCGTCGAGCGACTCGTCGCCGAGACCGCCAAGTAAGGAAACGGTCGGAAATGCGCAGAGGCCGCCGCCTCTCGATCGACGTCGGAGACGCCCGGATCGGGGTCGCCTCGTGCGACCCCGACGGGATCCTCGCCACCCCGGTGGAGACCGTCCCCGGCCGGGACATCCCCGCCGCCCACCGCCGGTTGCGTCAACTGGTGGAGGAGTACGAACCGATCGAGGTCGTCGTCGGACTCCCTCGCTCCCTCAAGGGGGGCGAGGGCCCGGCCGCGCTG
The DNA here is from genome assembly GCF_042959345.1 of Streptomyces sp. NPDC007905. Taxonomy (NCBI): domain Bacteria; kingdom Bacillati; phylum Actinomycetota; class Actinomycetes; order Kitasatosporales; family Streptomycetaceae; genus Streptomyces; species Streptomyces sp. NPDC007905. The sequence continues at coordinate 31,713 of NZ_JBIBKS010000018.1, forward strand.
AAGGTCCGCACCTTCGCCCAGGAGCTCGCCCAGGGCATCAAGCCCGTGCCGGTCCGGTTGGTGGACGAGCGGATGACGACCGTGACGGCCAGTCAGGGGCTGCGCGCCTCGGGGGTGAAGTCCAAGAAGGGCCGCGCCGTGATCGACCAGGCCGCCGCCGTCATCATTCTGCAGCAGGCCTTGGAATCCGAACGGGTGTCAGGTAAAGCACCCGGCGAGGGCGTCGAAGTGGTCATCTGATCGCGATACGGTAACGTTCCGCGCGATGCGGCGGTGTTCGAACAGCCGCCGCACAGCAAAAGAGGCGGAACGGAAGCCGGGGCACCGGCCGCGCGACCGTCGGCCTCGCGGCTCTAGGGGATCGATGACTGAGTATGGCCGGGGCCCTGGCTCCGAACCGTGGCATCCGGAGGACCCGTTGTACGGGGACGGCGGATGGGAAGGGCAGCAGGCGCACGTCGGCCATCAGTCTGCCTACGGCGGCCAGCCGCAGCAGCAGTACCCGCAGCAGCCGCAGTACGGCGACTGGACCCAGGAGCAGCAGCCCGGATACGACCAGCAGCAGTACCAGTACTACGACGAACAGGGTCATCAGCACCAGGGCCAGCAGTACGCCGGCCAGGACCAGCAGTACACGGTGCCCACGCAGCAGCAGTACCACCAGGGCGGCTGGGACGCGACGGGCACCCACGGCCATGTGCCGTACGCGGCCGACCCCGGCGACCCGTACGGCCAGCAGCCCGTGGCCTACGGCGGGGAGCAGCCCGACTTCTACGGCACCGAGGACGCCTACCCTCCGCCGCAGCCGCCCGGCCGCAGGCGGCCCGAGCCGGCACCGGGGCCGGACCCCGGCGCGGACGAGGAGGAGCACGCCTTCTTCGCGGGAGGCGGCGGCGACGAGGACGCCGAGGACGAGGCCGTCAGCCGTAGCGGCCGTGGCGAGCGGCGCGGTAAGAAACCCGTCAAGAGCAAGAAGCGGCGCACCGGCTGCGCCTGCATGGTGGTCGTCCTGGTCTTCGGCGGCGGCCTCGGCACAGTCGGTTACTTCGGCTACAAGTTCTACCAAAATCGTTTCGGCGCCGCGCCGGACTACGCGGGCGACGGCATCAACGAGACGGTCACCGTCGAAATCCCCAAGGGTGCGGGCGGCTGGGAGATCGGCCGCCGGCTGAAGGCGGCCGGGGTCGTCAAGAGCGCCGACGCCTTCGTGCACGCACAGGGACAGAACTCCAAGGGCGACCAGATCCAGGCCGGCGCCTATCTCCTGAAGAAGGAGATGTCCGCCGCCAGTGCCGTGCAGCTGATGCTAGACCCGAGGAGCCAGAGCAATGTGCTCGTCAAACCGGGCGAGCGCAATGCCGAGGTCTATCAGGCCATCGACAAACAGCTCGGCATCGCCTCCGGCACCACCAGGAAGGTCGCCAAGGGGCAGTACAAGACCCTCGGTCTGCCGAGCTGGGGGCGGAGCATCAGCGCGGTCCGGGACCCGCTGGAGGGCTTCCTCTTCCCGGGCACCTATCCGGCCGCGAAGGGCATGAAGCCCGACGCGATCCTGAAACAGATGGTCGCCCAGGCCAAGGAGAAATACGCGGCCTACGGCCTCACGACGAAGGCCCGGGCACTGGGCCTGGACAACGCGTTCCAGCTCGTCACGGTCGCGAGCCTGGTCCAGGCGGAGGGCAAGACCCACGACGACTTCCGCAAGATGGCGGAGGTGGTCTACAACCGTCTCAAGCCCTCCAACACGGAGACCAACCAGCTGCTGCAGTTCGACTCGACCTACAACTACCTCAAGGGCACGAGCAACATCCACATCTCCGAAAAGGAGATCAACAGCAACCGGAACCCGTACAACACCTACACCAACAAGGGACTTCCGCCCGGCCCGATCGGCAATCCCGGCGAGGACGCGTTGAGGGCGGCACTGAATCCGACGCACGACGGCTGGATCTATTTCGTGGCGACCGACGGTACGACCAATACCGAATTCGCCAAGACTTACGAAGAATTCAAGCAGCTCAAGGACAAATTCAATGCCACCTCGGGCAACTGACGCCCGCCGGGCCGCCGTGCTGGGTAAGCCCATCGCCCACTCCCTCTCCCCGGTGCTGCACCGGGCGGCCTACGACGCACTCGGGCTCACCGACTGGTCGTACGACCGCTTCGAGATCGACGAGGCCGCCCTGCCCGGCTTCCTCGAGAAGCTCGGGCCGCAGTGGGCGGGGCTGTCGCTGACCATGCCGCTGAAGCGGGCGGTCATCCCGCTGGTGGACGAGGTCAGCGAGACGGCCGCCTCGGTCGACGCCGTCAACACCGTGATCTTCACCGAGGACGGCCGCCGCGTCGGCGACAACACCGACATCCCGGGCATGGTGGCCGCCCTGCGCGAGCACGGCATCGAGGAGGTCGAGTCCGCGGCGATCCTCGGCGCCGGCGCCACCGCCTCCTCCGCCCTCGCCGCCCTCGCCCGGATCTGCACCGGCGAGGTGGTCGCCTACGTCCGCAGCGAGGCCCGGGCCGCCGAGATGCGCCAATGGGGCGAACGGCTGGAGGTGGACGTCCGCACGGCGGACTGGACGGAGGCGGAGCGTGCCCTGCGCGCCCCCCTGGTGATCGCCACCACCCCCGCCGGGACCACCGACGCCCTCGCCGCCGCCGTACCCGAGCGCCCCACCACCCTCTTCGACGTGCTCTACGACCCCTGGCCCACCGAGCTGGCGGCCCGCTGGTCCATGTTCGGCGGCGCCGTGGTCAGCGGCCTCGACCTGCTGGTCCACCAGGCCGTGCTGCAGGTCGAGCGGATGACCGGCCGCTCCCCGGCCCCGCTGGAGGCCATGCGCCGCGCCGGCGAGAAGGCGCTCGCCGCGCGCTGACGCGCCGGCCGGCCCGGCCTCCGGCCCGCCCCTGCGTCCCGCCTGCTGGACCGGCGGCCGGGTCCCGCCCCCGGACGTGGGAGGATCGGAGGTGGCGCACCGGGGTCGCGCACCCGCTCGCGCCGTCGCCGTGCGCGAGATCACGCGTACGCCGGGCAGTACCGGGCGCGAACACTGAGGAGCACCGTTGAGCAGGCTGCGTTGGCTGACCGCGGGGGAGTCCCACGGTCCCGCACTTGTCGCGACGTTGGAGGGGCTTCCCGCCGGCGTGCCGATCACCACGGAGATGGTGGCGGACCACCTGGCGCGGCGGCGGCTCGGCTATGGCCGCGGTGCGCGGATGAAGTTCGAGCGTGACGAGGTCACCTTCCTGGGTGGTGTGCGACACGGCCTGACCCTCGGCTCCCCGGTCGCGATCATGGTCGGCAACACCGAGTGGCCGAAGTGGGAGCAGGTCATGGCGGCCGACCCCGTCGACCCCGAGATCCTCGCCGGGCTCGCCCGCAACGCCCCGCTCACCAGGCCCCGCCCGGGTCACGCCGACCTCGCCGGCATGCAGAAGTACGGCTTCGACGAGGCCCGCCCGATCCTGGAGCGCGCCTCCGCGCGTGAGACCGCCGCCCGTGTGGCGCTGGGCGCCGTCGCCCGCTCCTACCTGAAGGAGACGGCCGGCATCGAGATCGTCTCCCACGTCGTGGAGCTGGCCGCCGCCAAGGCCCCCTACGGCGTCTACCCGACCCCGGCCGACGTCGAGCAGCTGGACGCCGACCCGGTGCGCTGCCTGGACGCGGACGCGTCGAAGGCGATGGTCGCGGAGATCGACCAGGCCCACAAGGACGGCGACACGCTCGGCGGCGTGGTCGAGGTGCTGGCCTACGGCGTCCCGGTCGGCCTCGGCTCGCACGTGCACTGGGACCGCCGGCTGGACGCCCGGCTCGCCGCCGCCCTCATGGGCATCCAGGCGATCAAGGGCGTGGAGGTCGGCGACGGCTTCGACCTCGCCCGGGTGCCCGGCTCCAAGGCGCACGACGAGATCGTCACCACCGCCGAGGGCATCAAGCGGGCCACCGGCCGCTCCGGCGGTACGGAGGGCGGTCTGACCACCGGCGAGCTGCTGCGTGTCCGCGCCGCGATGAAGCCGATCGCGACCGTTCCGCGGGCCCTGCAGACGATCGACGTCTCCACCGGTGAGGCGGCCCAGGCGCACCACCAGCGCTCGGACGTCTGCGCGGTGCCCGCGGCCGGCATCGTCGCGGAGGCCATGGTGGCGCTCGTCCTCGCGGACGCCGTCGCGGAGAAGTTCGGCGGCGACTCCGTGCCCGAGACCCGCCGCAACGTGCAGTCGTACCTCGACAACCTCACCATCCGGTGAGCGCCGTGCCTGCGGTCGTACTCGTCGGCCCGATGGGCGTGGGCAAGTCCACGGTCGGGCGGCTGCTGGCCGAGCGGCTGGGGGTCGGTTACCGCGACACCGACGACGACATCGTCGCCGCCGAGGGCCGCACCATCGCCGAGATCTTCGTGGACGACGGCGAGCCCGCCTTCCGCGTGATCGAGAAGCGCGCGGTGCACACCGCTCTCGCCGAGAACGAGGGCGTCCTGGCGCTCGGCGGGGGCGCCGTCCTCGACGCGGACACCCGCGCGCTGCTCGCCGGGCACCGGGTGGTCTACCTGTCCATGGACGTCGAGGAGGCCGTCAAGCGCACCGGCCTGAACGCGGCCCGCCCGCTGCTCGCCGTCAACCCGCGCAAGCAGTGGCGCGAGCTGATGGAGGCCCGCCGTCACCTGTACGAGGAGGTCGCCACCGCCGTCGTGCCGACCGACGGCCGCACCCCCGAAGAGGTCACCCAAGCAGCGCTGGACGCACTGGAGTTGAAGGAAGCATGAGCGAGGCAGTCACCCGGATCCAGGTCGCCGGCACCGCGGGCACCGACCCGTACGAGGTGCTGGTCGGCCGGCAACTCCTGGGCGAGCTGGGCGGGCTGATCGGGCAGCGGGCCAAGCGGGTCGCGGTGATCCACCCGGAGGCCCTGGCCGAGACCGGTGAGGCGCTGCGCGCCGACCTGGCCGAGCAGGGGTACGAGGCCGTCGCCATCCAGGTGCCCAACGCCGAGGAGGCCAAGACCGCCGAGGTCGCCGCCTACTGCTGGAAGGCGCTGGGCCAGTCCGGCTTCACCCGCACCGACGTCATCGTCGGCGTCGGCGGCGGCGCGAGCACCGACCTCGCCGGATTCGTGGCCGCCACCTGGCTCCGCGGGGTGCGCTGGATCGCGATCCCGACCACCGTGCTGGCCATGGTGGACGCGGCGGTCGGTGGCAAGACCGGCATCAACACCGCCGAGGGCAAGAACCTGGTGGGCGCCTTCCACCCGCCGGCCGGTGTCCTGTGCGACCTCGCCGCCCTGGACTCGCTCCCGGTCAACGACTACGTCTCCGGCCTCGCGGAGGTCATCAAGGCCGGCTTCATCTCCGACCCGGCGATCCTGGACCTGATCGAGGCCGACCCCGAGGCCGCCCGCACTCCGGCGGGCCCGCACACGGCCGAGCTGATCGAGCGCTCGATCCGGGTGAAGGCCGACGTCGTCTCCTCGGACCTGAAGGAGTCGGGCCTGCGGGAGATCCTGAACTACGGCCACACGCTGGGCCACGCCATCGAGAAGAACGAGCGCTACAAGTGGCGGCACGGCGCGGCGGTCGCGGTCGGCATGCACTTCGCCGCCGAACTGGGCCGTCTCGCGGGCCGGTTGGACGACGCCACGGCGGACCGTCACCGCACCATCCTCGAATCCGTCGGGCTGCCGCTGCACTACCGCTACGACCAGTGGCCCAAGCTCCTGGAGGCGATGAAGGTCGACAAGAAGTCCCGTGGCGACCTGCTCCGCTTCATCGTCCTGGACGGACTGGCCAAGCCCACCGTCCTGGAGGGCCCCGACCCCGCCGTCCTCCTCGCCGCCTACGGAGAAGTGGGCCAGTAAGTACCCCGCTGTTCCTTCCGCCCGATTCCCCTCCCGGGCCGGGCACTTCGGACCGCCCCCGGTCGTTTCACCAAACGACGGCCGGGGGCGGTACCGTTCGGTGAGGAGCGGGCTCCGCACCCGCCTGCCAGCGCCAAATGTGTGTACGAGACGGAGTGGCAACGGATGCAGCACGCAGTGGGGTCTCCGCTGCCGCCGCCCCACCAGCCGGGGCAGGGACCGCACGCCGGCTGGGCGTCGGCCGCACACCACCCGGGAGCCCAGCATGGTCCCGCACCCGTGCCCCCACCGCCACCGGGCTACCCGGGAGCCGGAGCGGGATCCGCGCCTCCCTCCGCCCCCGCGCCGCCGGCACCCCCGCCGCCGCCGGCCGCGCAGCACGTCCCCGCCCCGCCGCCACCCGACACCACCGGTCACGTACCCTTGCCGCCGGGCGGCCCGGTCGGCGTGCCCACCGCACCACCGGCCGCGGCCACCGTCCCGGACCCGGCGGCCACCACCCTCGCCGTGCTCCTGATCGGCCCCGCGGGCGCGGGCAAGACGAGCGTGGCCAAGTACTGGGCGGACCACCGGCGGGTGCCCACCGCCCACATCAGCCTGGACGACGTACGCGAATGGGTCCGCTCCGGCTACGCGAACCCGCAGTCGGGGTGGAACGACAACTCCGAGGCCCAGTACCGCCTGGCCCGCCGCACCTGCGGCTTCGCCGCCCGGAACTTCCTGGCCAACGGCATCTCCTGCGTCCTGGACGACGCCGTCTTCCCGGACCGTCCCGTCGTCGGCCTCGGCGGCTGGAAGCGCCACGTCGGCCCCGGCCTGCTCCCCGTCGTCCTCCTCCCGGGCCTGGACATCGTCCTCGAGCGCAACGCCGAGCGCACCGGCAACCGCCGACTCACCGACGAGGAGGTCGCCCGCATCCACGGCCGCATGGCCGGCTGGTACGGCTCGGGCCTCCCGATCATCGACAACTCCCAGCTGGACATCCCGGCGACGGCGCGCGTGCTCGACGAGGTCCTGGCCAGAGCCATGGCGAGCCCACCGAGCTGGTAGCCGGGGGGGACCGTCTCCACCCCTGGGGGTGCGGGGCACGCCCCACTCGGCCCTCACCAACCGGCACAATTCGCCCAGAACTCCTACGCTCATCTCATGTCAGAGGTGTACGCGACCCGCCGATCCCGAGTGAGGGAGCGCTGCAACGCGGCCGGCACCGCGGCAGCGCTCATCTCCTGCCCTGCCAACGTGCGCTATCTCGCGGCCGCAGCCCCGCAGGGCTCCGTCCTGCTCCTCGGCAAAGGCGAGGACCTCCTGGTGTGCGCCGATCCGCCCGAAGACCGTCCCTGCGAAGGCCGGCCGGACGAGAGTCTGCGGCTGCACATCCTGTCCTCACCCGGAGGCGATCCGGCGGTCGCGGCGGCCGGCCTCGCCGCGGCCCAGGACGCCGACTCCCTCGCCGTCGAGGAACACCACCTCACGGTCAGCCGCCACAAAGCCCTGGCCTCCGTCGCCCCCAGACTGCGCCTGGCCGGCCTCGGCGGGGCCGTGGAGCAGCTCAGGGTCGTCAAGGACGAGGAGGAGATCTCCTGCCTCCGCATCGGCGCCGAGATCGCCGACCAGGCCCTCGGCGAGTTGCTGGAGTCGATCCTGGTCGGCCGCACCGAACGGCACCTCGCGCTGGAGCTGGAGCGGCGTCTGGTCGACCACGGCGCCGACGGCCCCGCCTTCCCGACCTCCGTGGCCACCGGCCCCCACTCCGGCCGCCGTGGCCACCGGCCCACCGACCGCCGGGTGGAGGAGGGCGACTTCCTCTCCGTCTGCCTGGGCGCCACCTACCGCGGCTACCGTTGCGAGATCGGCCGTACCTTCGTCATCGGCACCTCGCCCGCCGACTGGCAGATCGAGCTGTACGACCTCGTCTTCGCAGCCCAGCGCGCCGGACGCGAGTCCCTGGCGCCCGGTGCCGCCTACCGTGACGTCGACCGCGCGGCCCGCCAGGTGCTGGACTCCGCGGGCTATGCGGAGGCCCTGCCACCGCTGAGCGGACACGGCGTCGGACTCGAAATCGACGAGGACCCGCAGTTGGCTCCCGCAGCCATGGGTAAACTGGACGCTTGCGTGCCGGTCACCGTCGAACCGGGGGTCCACCTCCCGGGCCGGGGCGGCGTCCGGATCGATGACACGCTCGTCGTACGCCCCGAGGCGGACGGCGGACCCGAGCTACTCACCATCACGACCAAGGAGCTGCTCGCGCTCTAGCCTCGCGCTGTGCGCATGCCCCGGGGTCGTACGTCAGTCCAGGAGATTCCGCAACCGTGGCTTCCACGAACGACCTCAAGAACGGCATGGTGCTCAAGCTCGAAGGCGGCCAGCTCTGGTCCGTCGTCGAGTTCCAGCACGTCAAGCCCGGCAAGGGCCCGGCCTTCGTGCGCACCAAGCTCAAGAACGTGCTCTCCGGCAAGGTCGTCGACAAGACCTTCAACGCCGGTGTCAAGGTCGAGACGGCCACTGTCGACAAGCGCGACATGCAGTTCTCGTACATGGACGGCGAGTACTTCGTCTTCATGGACATGGAGACCTACGACCAGCTGCACATCGACCGCAAGGCCGTCGGTGACGCCGCCAACTTCCTGGTCGAGGGCTTCACGGCCACCGTCGCCCAGCACGAGGGCGAGGTTCTCTTCGTCGACCTGCCCGCCGCCGTCGAGCTGACCATCGCCGAGACCGAGCCGGGCGTCCAGGGCGACCGCTCCACCGGTGGCACCAAGCCCGCCACCCTGGAGACCGGCCACCAGATCCAGGTCCCGCTCTTCATCACCACCGGTGAGAAGATCAAGGTCGACACCCGTACGAGCGACTACCTCGGCCGGGTGAACAGCTAACCGTGGCTGCCCGCAACACGGCCCGCAAGCGCGCCTTCCAGATCCTCTTCGAGGGCGACCAGCGAGACGCCGACGTCCTGACGGTCCTCGCGGACTGGATCCGGCTCTCCCGGGCCGACACCCGGCAGCCCCCGGTGAGCGAGTACACGATGCAGCTGGTCGAGGGCTACGCGGAGCACGCGACGCGCATCGACGAGCTGATCGCCCAGTACGCGGTGGGGTGGACGCTCGACCGGATGCCGGTCGTCGACCGCAACATCCTGCGCCTGGGCGCCTACGAGCTCATCTGGGTGGACGAGACCCCGGACGCCGTCGTCCTGGACGAGATGGTGCAGATGGCGAAGGAGTTCTCCACGGACGAGTCGCCCTCGTTCGTCAACGGCCTGCTCGGCCGACTCAAGGAGCTGAAGCCTTCGCTGCGCCGGGACGAGGCGTAAGCGGTACGACAATCGCCTGAGGGCCCGCAGCGCGACTGCTGCGGGCCCTCGGGCGTATCCGTACCTCCGTGCCCCGTGAGGCGCGCAGAAAGCCGCCGGGGTGGCCGGAACCGTATTGTTCCGGCCACCCCGGCGGCACGTTTCTGCTGAGGTGTCGAGCGGCTCAGGCCTCTTCGTGCGTGGCGACCGCGCGGCGCGCGTCGGCGTCCAGGACACCCCAGCTGATCAGCTGCTCGGTGAGGACGGAGGGGGACTGGTCGTAAATGACGGCGAGTGTGCGCAGGTCGTCCTGGCGGATCGACAGCACCTTGCCGTTGTAGTCGCCGCGCTGCGACTGGATCGTCGCCGCGTACCGCTGCAGCGGGCCCGCCTTCTCGGCCGGCACGGTGGCCAGCCGCTCCAGGTCCAGGACCAGCTTCGGCGGCGGCTCGGCGGCGCCGCCCGGCGTGGTGCCCGGCAGGAGCTCCTGCACGGGGACGCCATAGAAATCGGCCAGCTCGGCCAGACGCTGCACGGTCACGGCACGGTCGCCGCGCTCGTACGAACCGACGACCACGGCCTTCCAGCGCCCCTGGGACTTCTCCTCGACACCGTGGAGGGAAAGGCCCTGCTGGGTGCGGATGGCCCGGAGCTTGGCCCCGAGCTGTTTGGCGTATTCGCTGGACATATGGCTCCCCGGACACTGTGTCGACGCGGTCGGCTGTGCTTCCGCCGCGCGGCTGGTAACTCACTGTGAGGTTACGCAGCGTGACTCTCATGCGTCAAGCCGAACGGTCCACACCGACTCTTCCGTCGTGGGGAGGGTCGACTACGCCAGCCGGGTGATCGAGGCCTCCCGCGGACCTGATACGGTGGATGGCGCAAATCCGACGTCCTTTAAGGTCCGTCCCGTGAGGCGGAGAAGGAGGTCCGTTTCGTATGGACACGCACGCGAACTCGTACGCGTCCGATGCGCGGCCCGTTCTCGAAGGCCCCGACATCGCGCGAGTACTGACCCGTATCGCCCACGAGATCGTCGAGCGCGCCAAGGGCGCCGACGACGTGGTGCTCCTCGGCATTCCGACCCGGGGGGTCTTCCTCGCCCAGCGGCTCGCCGCCAAGCTGGAGCAGATCACCGACCGCAAGGTCCCCGTCGGCTCGCTCGACATCACCATGTACCGCGACGACCTGCGCATGCACCCGCCGCGTGCGCTGGCCCGCACCGAGATTCCCGGTGACGGCATCGACGGCAAGCTGGTCGTCCTCGTCGACGACGTGCTCTTCTCCGGCCGCACCATCCGCGCCGCCCTCGACGCCCTGAACGACATCGGGCGCCCGCGCGCGGTGCAGCTCGCGGTCCTGGTCGACCGTGGCCACCGCGAACTCCCCATCCGCGCCGACTACGTCGGCAAGAACCTCCCCACGTCGCTGCGGGAGACGGTCAAGGTCCAGCTCGCCGAGGAGGACGGTCGCGACACCGTGCTGCTCGGTGTGAAGCCGGCCGACCAGTAGCAAGTCAGGCGCGCACGGCCGCTTCGGCGTGCCGACACGCAGACCGGTTTGCCTCAATCCTCCCGAATGAACTGCCTTACGGAGCCTGACAGATGCAGCGTCATCTCATCTCGGCCGCCGACCTCACCCGCGACGACGCCGTCCTGATCCTCGACACCGCCGAGGAGATGGCCCGGGTTGCCGACCGGCCGATCAAGAAGCTGCCGACCCTGCGCGGCCGCACGATCGTCAACCTCTTCTTCGAGGACTCCACCCGCACCCGGATCTCCTTCGAGGCCGCCGAGAAGCGCCTCTCCGCGGACGTCATCAACTTCTCCGCCAAGGGCTCCAGCGTGTCCAAGGGAGAGTCCTTGAAGGACACCGCCCAGACGCTGGAGGCGATGGGCGTGGACGCCGTCGTCATCCGGCACGGCGCCTCCGGAGCCCCGTACCGCCTCGCCAACTCGGGCTGGATCGACGCCGCCGTCATCAACGCCGGCGACGGCACCCACCAGCACCCCACCCAGGCCCTGCTGGACGCCTTCACCATGCGCCGCCGCCTGGTCGGCCGGGACGCCGGCCTCGGCCAGGACCTGTCCGGCAAGCGGATCACCCTCGTCGGCGACGTCCTGCACAGCCGGGTCGCCCGCTCCAACGTCGACCTGCTGCACACCCTCGGCGCCGAGGTCACCCTCGTCGCCCCGCCCACCCTGGTGCCGGTCGGCGTCGGGACCTGGCCGTGCGAGGTGTCGTACGACCTCGACAGCACCCTGCCGAAGTCCGACGCGGTGATGATGCTGCGCGTCCAGCGCGAGCGCATGAACGCCGCCTTCTTCCCGACCGAGCGCGAGTACTCGCGGCGCTACGGCCTCGACGGCGACCGCATGGCGAAGATGCCCGAGCACGCCATCGTGATGCACCCCGGCCCGATGGTCCGCGGTATGGAGATCACCGCCGAGGTCGCCGACTCCGAGCGCTGCACCGTCGTCGAGCAGGTCGCCAACGGCGTCTCCATCCGGATGGCCGTCTTGTACCTGCTGCTCGGCGGCAACGAACCCGCCGTCACCCACGCCCGCCCGCCCGTCCCCCACCACCAGCCTTCCGACGAGCGCTCCGCGCGCACCTCTTTCGCCGAGGAGAAGTAAGACCCATGAGCAAGATCCTGATCCGTGGTGCGAAGGTGCTCGGCGGTGAGCCGCAGGACGTGCTGATCGACGGCGAGACGATCGCCGCGGTGGGCGCGGACCTCAGCGCCGAGGGTGCCGAGATCGTCGAGGCCGCCGGCAAGGTGCTGCTGCCGGGCCTGGTCGACCTGCACACCCACCTGCGCGAGCCGGGCCGCGAGGACTCCGAGACCGTGCTGACCGGTACCCGGGCCGCGGCGAGCGGCGGCTACACCGCCGTGTTCGCCATGGCCAACACCTTCCCGGTCGCCGACACCGCCGGCGTGGTCGAGCAGGTCTACCGGCTCGGCCAGGAGCACGGCTACTGCGACGTCCAGCCCATCGGCGCCGTCACCGTCGGCCTGGAGGGCAGGAAGCTCGCCGAACTGGGCGCGATGCACGAGTCGGCCGCCGGGGTCACCGTCTTCTCCGACGACGGCAAGTGCGTGGACGACGCCGTGATCATGCGCCGCGCGCTGGAGTACGTGAAGGCGTTCGGCGGTGTCGTCGCCCAGCACGCGCAGGAACCGCGGCTGACCGAGGGTGCCCAGATGAACGAGGGCATCGTCTCCGCCGAGCTGGGCCTGGGCGGCTGGCCGGCCGTCGCCGAGGAGTCGGTCATCGCCCGGGACGTGCTGCTCGCCGAGCACGTCGGCTCCCGCGTGCACATCTGCCACCTGTCGACCGCCGGCAGCGTCGAGATCGTCCGCTGGGCCAAGTCCCGCGGCATCGACGTCACCGCCGAGGTGACCCCGCACCACCTGCTCCTCACCGACGAGCTGGTGCGCACCTACAACCCCGTCTACAAGGTCAACCCCCCGCTGCGCACCGAGCGCGACGTGCACGCCCTGCGCGAGGCGCTCGCCGACGGCACGATCGACATCGTCGCCACCGACCACGCCCCGCACCCGCACGAGGACAAGGACTGCGAGTGGGCCGCGGCCGCCATGGGCATGGTCGGCCTGGAGACCGCGCTGTCGGTGGTCCAGGAGACCATGGTCGACACCGGCCTGCTGGACTGGGCCGGTGTCGCCGAGCGCATGTCCTTCAAGCCCGCGCGGATCGGCCGGGCGGGGGGTCACGGCCGGCCCGTCTCGGTGGGTGAGCCCGCCAACCTCACGCTGGTGGACACGGCATACCGTGGGCAGGTGGACCCCGCCGGCTTCGCCTCGCGCAGCCGCAACACCCCGTACGAGGGACGCGAGCTGCCGGGCCGTGTCACCCACACGTGGCTGCGGGGCAAGGCGACGCTCGTCGACGGGAAGCTCACGTGACACCTGTAATCCTGCTGGCCGAGGCGAAGAAGTCGGCCGAGGTCACCGACTGGGGGGCCCGCATCGGCTGGCTCGTCGGCCTCGCCCTCTTCGTCGCGCTCCTCTACTGGCTGATGCGCGAGGGCTGGAAGTGGCGCGGCACGCTCCAGGGCGGCCTGCCCGAGCCGCCCAGCGCGCCGCAGGAGACCGGGCCGGTGAAACTGAGCATGAGCGGCCGCTACCACGGCTCGACCACCGCCGGGCAGTGGCTGGACCGCATCGTGGCCCACGGCCTCGGCACCCGCAGCCGGGCCGAGCTCACCCTGACCGACGCGGGCCTGGAGGTCGAACGCCCCGGGGCGAGCGACTTCTTCGTCCCCACCGCCGCGCTGCGCGGCGCCCGGCTCGACAAGGGCATCGCGGGCAAGGTCCTCACCGAGGGCGGACTGCTGGTGGTGACCTGGGCGCTCGGGGACAAGCTGATCGACTCCGGCTTCCGCTCCGACCACGCGGCCGAGCACACCGAGTGGGTCGACACCCTGAACCAGATGACCAACGACACGGAAGGCGCACGATGACGACCTCCACCAGGGGAAGCTCCTCCCAGAGGAACAAGGCGCTTCCCGCCGTACTCGTCCTGGAGGACGGCCGCACCTTCCGCGGCCGTGCCTACGGGGCCGTGGGGGAGACCTTCGGCGAGGCCGTGTTCTCCACCGGTATGACCGGCTACCAGGAGACCCTCACGGACCCGTCGTACGACCGCCAGATCGTCGTCGCGACCGCCCCGCAGATCGGCAACACCGGCTGGAACGACGAGGACGACGAGTCGGGGCGCATCTGGGTCTCCGGCTACGTCGTGCGCGACCCCGCGCGCGTGCCGTCCAACTGGCGGGCCAAGCGCGCCCTGGACGACGAGCTGGTCGCGCAGGGCGTGGTCGGCATCTCCGGCATCGACACCCGCGCCCTCACCCGCCACCTGCGCGAGCGCGGCTCGATGCGCGCCGGCATCTTCTCCGGTGAGGCGATCGCCCCCGAGGCCGAGCTGGTCGGGCGCGTGCAGGCCCAGCCGCACATGAAGGGCGCGAGCCTCTACGAGGAGGTCGCGACCAAGGAGGCGTACGTCGTCCCGGCGATCGGTGAGAAGCGGTTCACCGTCGCCGCCGTCGACCTCGGCATCAAGGGCATGACCCCGCACCGCATGGCCGAGCGCGGCATCGAGGTGCACGTCCTGCCCGCCACCGCGACGGCCGACGAGATCTACGCCGTCGACCCGGACGGGGTGTTCTTCTCCAACGGTCCCGGTGACCCCGCCACCGCCGACGGCCCGGTCGCGCTGATGCAGGCCGTCCTGGAGCGCAGGACGCCCCTGTTCGGCATCTGCTTCGGCAACCAGATCCTCGGCCGCGCCCTCGGCTTCGGCACCTACAAGCTGAAGTACGGCCACCGGGGCATCAACCAGCCCGTCCAGGACCGTACGACCGGCAAGGTCGAGGTCACCGCGCACAACCACGGCTTCGCCGTGGACGCGCCGCTCGACAAGGTCAGCGAGACCACGTTCGGCCGCGCCGAGGTCTCGCACGTCTGCCTGAACGACAACGTCGTGGAGGGGCTGCAGCTGCTCGACCAGCCGGCCTTCTCCGTCCAGTACCACCCCGAAGCCGCAGCGGGCCCGCACGACGCCGCCTACCTGTTCGACCGCTTCGTATCCCTGATGGAGGGCCAGCGTGCCTAAGCGCACCGATATCCAGTCCGTCCTGGTCATCGGCTCCGGCCCGATCGTCATCGGCCAGGCCGCCGAGTTCGACTACTCCGGCACCCAGGCGTGCCGCGTGCTCAAGTCCGAGGGCCTGCGCGTGGTCCTCGTCAACTCCAACCCGGCGACGATCATGACCGACCCGGAGATCGCCGACGCCACCTACGTCGAGCCGATCACCCCGGAGTTCGTCGAGAAGATCATCGCCAAGGAGCGCCCCGACGCGCTGCTGCCCACCCTGGGCGGCCAGACGGCCCTGAACACCGCCATCGCGCTGCACGACAACGGCGTCCTGGAGAAGTACGGCGTCGAGCTGATCGGCGCCAAGCCCGAGGCCATCCACAAGGGCGAGGACCGCGACCTGTTCAAGGACGTCGTGGAGGAGGTCCGCCGCAAGACCGGGCACGGCGAGTCCGCCAGCTCGGTCATCTGCCACACCATGGACGACGTCCTCAAGGGCGTCGAGACGCTCGGCGGCTACCCGGTCGTCGTCCGTCCCTCCTTCACCATGGGCGGCGCCGGCTCCGGCTTCGCCCACGACGAGGAGGAGCTGCGCCGCATCGCAGGCCAGGGCCTCACCCTCTCGCCGACCACCGAGGTGCTCCTGGAGGAGTCCATCCTCGGCTGGAAGGAGTACGAGCTGGAGCTGATGCGCGACAAGCACGACAACGTCGTGGTCGTCTGCTCCATCGAGAACTTCGACCCCATGGGCGTGCACACCGGCGACTCGATCACCGTCGCCCCGGCGATGACGCTGACCGACCGCGAGTACCAGGTGCTGCGCGACGTCGGCATCGCGATCATCCGCGAGGTCGGCGTCGACACCGGCGGCTGCAACATCCAGTTCGCGGTGAACCCCGAGGACGGTCGCGTGATCGTCATCGAGATGAACCCGCGCGTGTCCCGCTCCTCGGCGCTGGCCTCCAAGGCGACCGGCTTCCCGATCGCCAAGATCGCCGCCAAGCTCGCCGTCGGCTACACCCTGGACGAGATCCCGAACGACATCACGCAGGAGACCCCGGCCTCCTTCGAGCCCACGCTCGACTACGTGGTCGTCAAGGCCCCGCGGTTCGCCTTCGAGAAGTTCCCGCAGGCCGACTCCACGCTGACGACCACCATGAAGTCGGTCGGCGAGGCCATGGCCATCGGCCGCAACTTCACCGAGGCCTTCCAGAAGGCGCTGCGCTCGCTGGAGAGGAAGGGCAGCCAGTTCACCTTCGTCGGCGAGCCCGGCGACAAGGAAGCGCTGCTGCACGAGGCCGTACGCCCCACCGACGGCCGCATCAACACCGTCATGCAGGCCATCCGCGCGGGCGCCACGCCCGAGGAGGTCTTCGAGTACACGAAGATCGACCCGTGGTTCGTGGACCAGCTCTTCCTGATCAAGGAGGTCGCGGACGAGCTGGCCGAGGCGCCCGAGCTGACCCGCGACCTGCTCGCCGAGGCCAAGCGGCACGGTTTCTCCGACCAGCAGATCGGTGAGATCCGCGGCCTGCGCGAGGACGTCGTCCGCGAGGTCCGGCACGCCCTCGGTATCCGCCCGGTCTACAAGACGGTCGACACCTGCGCCGCCGAGTTCGCCGCGAAGACCCCGTACTTCTACTCCGCCTACGACGAGGAGTCCGAGGTCGCCCCCCGCGAGAAGCCCGCGGTGATCATCCTGGGCTCCGGCCCGAACCGCATCGGCCAGGGCATCGAGTTCGACTACTCCTGCGTGCACGCCTCCTTCGCGCTGTCCGACGCCGGGTACGAGACCGTGATGGTCAACTGCAACCCGGAGACCGTCTCCACGGACTACGACACCTCCGACCGCCTGTACTTCGAGCCGCTGACGCTCGAGGACGTGCTGGAGATCGTCCACGCGGAGTCCCTCGCGGGCCCGATCGCGGGCGTGATCGTGCAGCTGGGCGGCCAGACCCCGCTGGGCCTCGCGCAGGCCCTGAAGGACAACGGCGTGCCGATCGTCGGCACCCCGCCCGAGGCGATCC
Organism: Streptomyces sp. NPDC007905; assembly: GCF_042959345.1. Classification (NCBI taxonomy): domain Bacteria; kingdom Bacillati; phylum Actinomycetota; class Actinomycetes; order Kitasatosporales; family Streptomycetaceae; genus Streptomyces; species Streptomyces sp. NPDC007905. Next base: position 48,501 of record NZ_JBIBKS010000018.1, read on the forward strand.
ACGCCGCCGAGGACCGCGGCGCCTTCGGCCGCGTCCTGCAGGAGGCCGGCCTGCCGGCGCCGAAGCACGGCACGGCCACCACCTTCGAGGCGGCCAAGGCCATCGCCGACGAGATCGGTTACCCGGTCCTCGTCCGGCCCTCCTACGTCCTCGGCGGCCGCGGCATGGAGATCGTCTACGACGAGACCCGCCTCGCCTCGTACATCGCCGAGTCGACCGAGATCAGCCCGTCCCGGCCGGTCCTCGTCGACCGCTTCCTGGACGACGCCATCGAGATCGACGTCGACGCCCTGTACGACGGCGACGAGCTGTACCTCGGGGGCGTGATGGAGCACATCGAGGAGGCCGGCATCCACTCCGGCGACTCGGCGTGCGCCCTGCCCCCGATCACCCTCGGCGGCTTCGACATCAAGCGGCTGCGCGCCTCCACCGAGGCCATCGCCAAGGGTGTCGGCGTGCGCGGCCTGATCAACATCCAGTTCGCGATGGCGGGCGACATCCTCTACGTCCTGGAGGCCAACCCGCGCGCCTCCCGTACGGTCCCGTTCACCTCCAAGGCGACCGCGGTGCCGCTCGCCAAGGCGGCCGCCCGCATCTCGCTGGGCGCGAGCATCGCCGAGCTGCGCGCCGAGGGGCTGCTGCCGCAGAACGGCGACGGCGGCGAGCTGCCGCTGGACGCGCCGATCTCCGTCAAGGAGGCCGTCATGCCGTGGTCGCGGTTCCGCGACATCCACGGCCGCGGCGTCGACACCGTCCTCGGCCCGGAGATGCGCTCCACCGGCGAGGTCATGGGCATCGACTCCGTCTTCGGCACGGCGTACGCCAAGTCGCAGGCGGGCGCCTACGGCCCGCTGCCCACCAAGGGCCGCGCGTTCATCTCGGTCGCCAACCGCGACAAGCGCTCGATGATCTTCCCGGCGCGCGAGCTGGTCGCCCACGGCTTCGAGCTGCTCGCCACCTCCGGCACGGCCGAGGTCCTCAAGCGCAACGGCATCAACGCCACGGTCGTGCGCAAGCAGTCCGAGGGCACCGGTCCGAACGGCGAGCGGACCATCGTCCAGCTCATCCACGACGGCGAGGTCGACCTCATCGTCAACACCCCGTACGGCACCGGCGGCCGCCTCGACGGCTACGACATCCGTACGGCCGCGGTGGCCCGCTCCGTGCCGTGCCTGACCACCGTCCAGGCGCTCGCGGCGGCCGTCCAGGGCATCGACGCCCTCAACCACGGTGACGTGGGCGTCCGCTCCCTCCAGGAACACGCGGAACACCTGACCGCGGCCCGCGACTAGCAGCCCTGAGGGGGACACCGGAAACGGTGTCCCCCTCTTCATGAGGACACCATGTACAAGATCTTTTTCAACCTGTTCTTCAAGCGCATGGACCCCGAGAAGGCTCACCACCTGGCCTTCCGCTGGATCCGCCTCGCCGTCCGCATCCCCGTGCTGCGCACGTTCGTCGCGGCCGCCCTCGCGCCCCGCTACAAGGAGCTGCGCACGGAGGCCTTCGGGCTGCGGATGCACGGCCCCTTCGGGCTCGCGGCCGGTTTCGACAAGAACGCCGTCGCCATCGACGGCATGTCGATGCTGGGCTTCGACCACGTCGAGATCGGCACGGTCACCGGCGAACCGCAGCCCGGCAACCCCAGGAAGCGGCTGTTCCGGCTCGTCGCGGACCGGGCGCTGATCAACCGCATGGGCTTCAACAACGACGGCTCCCTCGCCGTCGCCGCCCGCCTCGCGACCCGTGAGCCGGTCTTCAGGACCGTCGTCGGTGTCAACATCGGCAAGACCAAGGTCGTCCCGGAGGCGGAGGCCATCGGCGACTACGTGAAGTCGGCCGAGCGCCTGGCGCCGTACGCCGACTACCTGGTCGTGAACGTCTCCTCGCCGAACACTCCCGGCCTGCGCAACCTCCAGGCGACTCAGGCGCTGCGCCCGCTGCTGAGCGCCGTACGCGAGGCCGCCGACCGTACGGTCGCGAACCGGCGCGTCCCGCTCCTGGTGAAGATCGCTCCCGACCTCGCGGACGAGGACATCGACGCCGTCGCCGACCTGGCCATGGAGCTCGGCCTGGACGGCATCATCGCCACCAACACCACCATCGCGCGCGAGGGCCTCGGTCTGCGCTCCGAACCGTCGCTGGTGAAGGAGACCGGCGGACTGTCCGGCGCGCCCCTGAAGGCCCGCTCCCTGGAGGTTCTGCGCCGCCTGTACGCGCGCGTGGGCGACCGGATCACCCTGGTGGGCGTCGGCGGCATCGAGACCGCCGAGGACGCCTGGACGCGCATCCTGGCCGGTGCCACGCTGGTTCAGGGGTACAGCGCCTTCGTCTACCAGGGGCCCTTCTGGTCCCGCGCCATCCACAAGGGTCTCGCCGCGCGTCTGCGCACCAGCCCGTACGCCACCCTCGCCGACGCGGTCGGCGCCGACGTAAGGAAGACGGCATGACGGTTCTGGAGCCCTTCGGTGCCCGTCTGCGCCGCACGATGGACGAGCGCGGTCCACTGTGCGTCGGCATCGACCCGCACGCCTCCCTGCTCGCCGAGTGGGGACTGAACGACGACGTGGCCGGTCTGGAGCGGTTCAGCCGCACGGTCGTCGAGGCGGTGGCCGACCGGGTCGCCGTCATGAAACCGCAGAGCGCCTTCTTCGAGCGGTTCGGCTCGCGCGGCATCGCCGTCCTGGAGAAGTCGGTGCAGGAGGCACGCGCGGCCGGCACCCTGGTCGTGATGGACGCCAAGCGCGGCGACATCGGCTCGACCATGGCCGGGTACGCCGAGGCCTACCTGCACAAGGACGCCCCGCTGTTCTCCGACGCCCTCACCGTCTCGCCCTACCTCGGCTACGGCTCGCTCAGCCCGGCCGTCGCCCTGGCCCGGGAGAGCGGGGCCGGCCTGTTCGTGCTGGCCCTCACCTCGAACCCGGAGGGCCCCGAGGTCCAGCACGCGGTGCGCGCCGACGGGCGCACCGTGGGCGCGACCGTGCTGGCCCACCTGGCCGCCGAGAACGCGGGCGAGGAGCCGTTGGGCTCCTTCGGGGCGGTCGTCGGCGCCACGGTGGGCGATCTGTCCTCCTACGACCTCGCCATCAACGGTCCGCTCCTCGCGCCGGGTGTCGGGGCGCAGGGGGCGACCGCGGCCGACCTCCCCAAGGTCTTCGGGTCGGCGCTGCGCAACGTCGTCCCGAACGTCAGCCGGGGTGTGCTGCGGAAGGGTCCCGACGTCGGGGCGCTGCGCTCGGCCGCGGAGCGCTTCGCGGAGGAGATCCGGGCCGCCGTCGCCGGCGGTTGAGTTCCCCGGCACGCGTCCCGACGGGCGGCGCCGGGGCGCCTTGAGTGTGAATACATCCTCAAATCGAGGGCAATATGTCTGAAATGTCCAGCCTGACAGCGGCTGACCAGTACTTTTCCGCCGTTCTCGCTGACTCTGGCGGACTTGCCCGCTAGTCTCCGAGCAGTGGGAACACCTCCCACGCTGTTAACGCAGTGGGGGAGAACGGGCAGCGTGTTGCTCGTGGCTCCCCAGGTGTGGGGCGACTAGGTTCCTCACCGGTCCGTATCCGACAGTTCGACATCCGAGGTGACGTAGGCGTGGCTCTTCCGCCCCTTACCCCTGAACAGCGCGCAGCCGCGCTCGAAAAGGCCGCCGCGGCTCGCCGGGAGCGGGCCGAGGTCAAGAATCGACTCAAGCACTCCGGCGCCTCCCTGCACGAGGTCATCAAGCAGGGCCAGGAGAACGACGTCATCGGCAAGATGAAGGTCTCCGCCCTGCTCGAGTCGCTGCCCGGCGTGGGCAAGGTCCGCGCCAAGCAGATCATGGAGCGTCTGGGCATCTCCGAGAGCCGCCGCGTGCGCGGTCTCGGTTCCAACCAGATCGCTTCCCTGGAGCGTGAGTTCGGCAGCACCGGCTCCTGAGCCCGGCTGCTGCCGGACCGGGAGTCCCGGGCACTCCGGGATTGCTGGAATAATTGCTGCATGAGTGAACGTCCGCGGCTGACCGTGCTCTCCGGCCCCTCGGGGGTCGGCAAGAGCACGGTCGTCGCCCATATGCGCAAGGAACACCCCGAGGTCTGGCTCTCGGTGTCGGCCACGACCCGCAAGCCGCGCCCCGGCGAGCAGCACGGAGTCCACTACTTCTTCGTCGCCGACGACGAGATGGACAAGCTGATCGCCAACGGTGAGCTGCTGGAATGGGCCGAGTTCGCCGGCAACCGCTACGGCACGCCCCGCGCGGCCGTGCTGGAGCGGCTGGAGAACGGTGAGCCCGTCCTGCTGGAGATCGACCTCCAGGGCGCCCGGCAGGTCCGCGAGTCCATGGCCGACGCCCAGCTGGTGTTCCTGGCTCCGCCCTCCTGGGAGGAGCTGGTGCGCAGGCTCACCGGCCGGGGGACCGAGCCGCCCGAGGTCATCGAGCGCCGCCTGGAGGTGGCCAGGACCGAGCTGGCGGCCGAGCCGGAGTTCGACGTGACCTTGGTCAACACCTCCGTCGAGGACGTGGCCGACGAGCTGCTAGCCTTGATGGACGTCGTGTGATCGTGACCGCTCTGTGCGAGCCGGTCACACCGACTGATTCTTTCCCACCCATCGGAAGGTAGAGCGTGTCCTCTTCCATCACCGCGCCCGAGGGCATCATCAACCCGCCGATCGACGAGCTTCTCGAGGCCACGGACTCGAAGTACAGCCTCGTGATCTACGCGGCCAAGCGTGCCCGCCAGATCAACGCGTACTACTCGCAGCTCGGCGAGGGCCTCCTCGAGTACGTCGGTCCGCTCGTCGACACCCACGTCCACGAGAAGCCGCTCTCGATCGCCCTGCGCGAGATCAACGCCGGTCTGCTGACCTCCGAGGCCATCGAGGGCCCGGCGCAGTAGTACCGTCAGATCGCAGTAGCTTTATCCACAGGCCCGGCAGTCACGCTGCCGGGCCTGTGGTGTGTGATGGTCTCGTACGTTGCTTCGTGCGTCGCCGCGTACGTTGCCGAGCCGGGGAGAGATGGTGGACAAGCCGAGGGTCGTTCTGGGGGTCAGCGGGGGCATCGCCGCGTACAAGGCCTGCGAGCTGCTGAGAAGGTTCACGGAGTCGGGCCACGACGTGCGCGTGGTGCCCACCGCCTCCGCGCTGCACTTCGTGGGCGCCGCCACCTGGTCGGCCCTGTCCGGCAACCCGGTCTCCACGGAGGTCTGGGACGACGTCCACGAGGTCCCGCACGTCCGTATCGGCCAGCACGCCGATCTCGTCGTGGTGGCCCCGGCGACCGCCGACATGCTCGCCAAGGCCGCCCACGGCCTCGCCGACGACCTGCTGACCAACACGCTCCTCACCGCCCGCTGTCCGGTGGTCTTCGCCCCGGCGATGCACACCGAGATGTGGGAGCACCCCGCCACCCAGGAGAACGTGGCCACGCTGCGCCGCCGCGGTGCCGTCGTCGTCGAGCCCGCCGTCGGCCGCCTCACCGGTGTCGACACCGGCAAGGGCCGGCTGCCCGACCCGGGGGAGATCTTCGAGGTGTGCCGCCGGGTGCTGACCCGGGGCGTCGCCGAGCCCGATCTCGCGGGCCGCCATGTCGTCGTCTCGGCCGGCGGCACCCGCGAGCCCCTCGACCCCGTCCGCTTCCTCGGCAACCGCTCCTCCGGCAAGCAGGGCTACGCCCTCGCCCGTACGGCCGCGGCACGCGGCGCCCGGGTCACCCTGATCGCCGCCAACACCGGCCTGCCCGATCCGGCCGGTGTCGACGTCGTCCCCGTGGGCACCGCCGTTCAACTGCGCGAATCGGTGCTGAAGGCCGCCGCGGACGCCGACGCGGTGGTCATGGCCGCCGCCGTCGCCGACTTCCGTCCCGAGACCTACGCCACCGGCAAGATCAAGAAGAAGGACGGCCAGGACCCCGAACCGATCGTCCTGGTGCGGAATCCGGACATCCTCGCGGAGATCTCGGCCGACCGAGCACGCCCCGGACAGGTGGTCGTCGGCTTCGCCGCCGAGACCGACGACGTCCTGGCCAACGGGCGCGCCAAGCTGCACCGCAAGGGCTGCGACCTGCTCGTGGTGAACGAGGTGGGCGAGCGCAAGACCTTCGGTTCCGAGGAGAACGAGGCCCTGGTGCTGGGCGCCGACGGCAGCGAGACCCCGGTACCGCACGGCCCCAAGGAGGCCCTCGCGGACACCGTCTGGGACCTCGTGGCGGCCCGGCTGGGGTGACCGGGCCACGCCGTCCGGCCGAATTGTTTCGGCCGTTCGACGTCTTTTTTCCACACGACAATGTCGCGTGGCGCACCTGGCCAAGGTCGCTCGGCTTGTGCAGAATGCCCGTGCCGCAGGTCACAGCACTCCCGAGAGGCGAGACAGGTGGGCCGACGGCCGAGTGCGACCGATAAACTGTTCTCGGACTACGCCGGGCGCAGCCCCCCGCGTAGTCCGCCAATGATCAGCCAGCAGCCGCTGCAACCCCAGGGAGCGTTGTGTCCCGTCGCCTGTTCACCTCGGAGTCCGTGACCGAGGGTCACCCCGACAAGATCGCTGACCAGATCAGCGACACCATTCTCGACGCGCTTCTGCGCGAGGACCCGACCTCCCGGGTCGCCGTCGAGACGCTGATCACCACCGGCCTGGTGCACGTGGCCGGCGAGGTGACGACCAAGGCCTACGCGGACATCGCGACCCTGGTCCGCAGCAAGATCCTCGAGATCGGCTACGACTCCTCGAAGAAGGGCTTCGACGGCGCCTCCTGCGGCGTGTCCGTGTCGATCGGCGCGCAGTCCCCGGACATCGCCCAGGGTGTCGACACGGCCTACGAGTCCCGGGTCGAGGGCGACGACGACGAGCTGGACCGGCAGGGCGCCGGCGACCAGGGCCTGATGTTCGGCTACGCGTCCGACGAGACCCCGACCCTGATGCCGCTGCCGATCTTCCTGGCGCACCGCCTGTCCAAGCGGCTGTCCGAGGTCCGCAAGAACGGCACCATCCCCTACCTGCGCCCGGACGGCAAGACGCAGGTCACCATCGAGTACGACGGCGACAAGGCCGTCCGCCTCGACACGGTCGTGGTCTCCAGCCAGCACGCCTCGGACATCGACCTGGAGTCGCTGCTGGCCCCCGACATCCGCGAGTTCGTCGTGGAGCCGGAGCTGAAGGCGCTGCTGGACGACGGCATCAAGCTGGACACCGAGGGCTACCGCCTGCTGGTCAACCCGACCGGCCGCTTCGAGATCGGCGGTCCGATGGGTGACGCCGGCCTCACCGGCCGCAAGATCATCATCGACACCTACGGCGGCATGGCCCGCCACGGCGGCGGCGCGTTCTCCGGCAAGGACCCGTCCAAGGTCGACCGCTCCGCCGCGTACGCGATGCGCTGGGTCGCCAAGAACGTGGTGGCGGCGGGCCTGGCCTCCCGCTGCGAGGTCCAGATCGCCTACGCCATCGGCAAGGCCGAGCCGGTCGGTCTGTTCGTGGAGACCTTCGGTACGGCCAAGATCGACGCCGAGAAGATCGAGAAGGCGATCGACGAGGTCTTCGACCTCCGTCCGGCCGCCATCATCCGCGACCTCGACCTGCTCCGCCCGATCTACGCCCAGACGGCCGCGTACGGCCACTTCGGCCGCGAGCTGCCCGACTTCACCTGGGAGCGCACGGACCGCGTGGACGCCCTGCGCAAGGCCGCGGGCCTGTAGGTCCGGGCACGGATCCTCACCGAGGCCCGGCTTCCCTTCGGGGGCCGGGCCTCGGCGTGTGTCCGGTCACCGGGCGGCGCCGGCGGGATCCGGCGCAGCCTGCGGTCGATCTCCGCGCTCCCGACCGCCGGCTCGTGTCCCTCGCGCACGCCGTGTCCGTCCAGCTCGAACCAGCTCGAAACGTGTCGGCGAGGCTGGGGAGGGGCCGGTCCAGGACACCCGTGCCCGGAGCGAGGGCGTTCCAGGGTTCCCGCCGGCGCGTCCTGCTGCCGGCCGTCGACGGACCGGTACGGCGCCCGACGCAGAGGCGCCGAGTGGCACCCCGCTGCCGGCCCGGATCCCGGGAGGGCGCGGCCGTCCGGCTCGTTTGTCGGTGCCGTTTGGTAAGAATGCAAGCGTGAGCAGCGAGAACGGGCCGGGGGACGGCGGGGCCGAAGGGGCGCCGCCGGAGCAGCTTGCGCTCATCCGGGAGAGTGTGCGCGGGGCCAAGGTGCCTCGGGCCAAGCCCCGGACCTGGCGCGGGGCCGCACTCGCCAAGGAGCTGCCGGTGGCGCGCGTGCTCGTCGACAAGGGTGTGCTGCATCTCGACCGGTATTTCGACTACGCGGTGCCCGAGGAACTGGACGCCGACGCCCAGCCCGGGGTCAGGGTGCGGGTGCGGTTCGGGGCCGGACGGCATCGGGTGCGGGACGGGCGGCGCGAGGGCGGCGGGCTCATCGACGGCTTTCTCGTCGAGCGGCGCGCCGATTCCGACTACTCGGGGCCGCTGGCCGCGCTCGCCCAGGTGGTGTCGCCGGAGCCCGTGCTGAGCCAGGAGCTGCTGGGTCTCGCACGGGCCGTGGCCGACCGGTACGCGGGCAGCCTCGCCGATGTGCTGCAGCTGGCCGTGCCGCCGCGCAGCGCGCGGGCCGAGCGACGGCCGTCGCCCGAGCCCCTGCCGGCGCCGGCCGCGCCCGACGCCGGGCCCTGGGCGCGGTACGAGCACGGGGGTGCCTTCCTGGAGTCGCTGGCCTCCGGGGGAGCGCCCAGGGCGGTGTGGAGCGCCCTGCCGGGGCCGCTGTGGAGCGAGGAGCTGGCGCGGGCCGTCGCGGCGACGCTCGCCTCGGGACGCGGCGCGCTCGTCGTCGTACCGGACGGGCGGGCCGCCGCGCGGGTCGACGCCGCGCTGACCACGCTGCTCGGCGAGGGCCGGCACGCGCTGCTCACTGCCGACGCCGGGCCCGAGAAGCGGTACGCGCAGTGGCTCGCGGTGCGGCGGGGGGCCGTACGGGCCGTGGTCGGAACACGGGCGGCGATGTTCGCACCCGTGCGGGATCTGGGGCTCGTTGCCATCTGGGACGACGGGGATGACAGCCACAGCGAGCAGCACGCCCCCCAGCCGCATGCGCGCGATGTGCTGCTGTTGCGCGCCGCCCTGGACAAGTGTGCCTTCCTGCTGGGGAGTTGGAGCTGCACGGTGGAAGCCGCGCAGCTCGTGGAGAGCGGCTGGGCCAGGCCCCTGGCCGCCGGGCGCGAGCAGGTACGGCGGGTCGCGCCCCTGGTGCGGACCGTCGGGGACGGCGACCTCGCGCGCGACGAGGCGGCCCGGGCCGCCCGCCTGCCCTCCCTCGCCTGGCAGGTGGTCCGCGAGGGGCTGCGGCACGGGCCGGTGCTGGTCCAGGTGCCGCGCCGTGGGTACGTGCCGCGGATGGCGTGCGCCCAGTGCCGGGCGCCCGCCCGGTGCCGGCACTGTTCCGGGCCGCTCGAGGCGCGGGACGCGGGGGCGCTGAAGTGCGGCTGGTGCGGGCGCGAGGAGGGGGCCTGGCACTGCCCCGAGTGCGGTGGCTTCCGGCTGCGCGCCCAGGTGGTCGGGGCCCGGCGGACCGCCGAGGAGTTGGGCCGGGCCTTTCCCGCCGTACCGGTGCGCACGTCGGGGCGTGAGCATGTGCTGGACACCGTGCCGGGCACGCCCGCGCTGGTCGTGAGCACCCCGGGAGCCGAGCCGGTCGCCGAAGGCGGCTACGCGGCGGCCCTGCTGCTGGACGGCTGGGCGATGCTCGGGCGGCCCGACCTGCGGGCCGGTGAGGACGCGCTGCGCCGGTGGATCGCGGCCGCGGCGCTGGTACGGCCGCAGGAGGAGCGGGGGACGGTGGTCGTGGTGGCCGAGCCGACCCTGCGGCCGGTGCAGGCGCTGGTGCGGTGGGATCCCATGGGCCACGCGGTGCGCGAGCTGGCCGAGCGGGCAGAGCTGGGGTTCCCGCCGGTGTCCCGGATGGCGGCCGTGTCGGGGACGGCCGAGGCCGTCGCGGAGTTTCTGGGGGCAGTGGAACTGCCCTCGGACGCCGAGCTGTTGGGGCCGGTGCCGGTGCCGTCCGGCCTGCCCGGACAACCGCGAAGGCCGGGGGCGCCGCCGCCCGGCGAGCACTGGGAGCGGGCGCTGGTGCGGGTGCCGCCGGGGAGCGGGGCCGCGCTGGCCGCCGCCTTGAAGGCGGCCCAGGCCGCGCGGATGGCGCGGGGGAGCGGGGAACCGGTGCGGGTGCGCATCGATCCGCCGGACATCGGATGAGGGTGCGGCGCGGGAGACGTGGTCGGCCGGGGACGAAGGTGCGGGCGCGGGAGACGTGGTCGGTCGGGGACGGCCCCCGCATGCGGCTGCCCTCCCGGCGATCTCCCGGGAGGGCAGGGTGAGGTCGTCGGCCGTGCCGGTCAGCCGTTGCGCGGGCCGGGGAAGGCCGTCGGCCGGGCGTCGTCGCAGAGTGTCGGGCTGCCCGCCGTGGGCTGGGTCGGCATGGAGCGGGCCGCCGGCACGGTCGGCCCCGCGGGCAGGACGGTGTTCACGTTGAGCGTGCGGGTGCCGGACGGCTCCGTCGCCCGCTCGCTCTCGGCGGCCGCCTGCGTCGCGGCACGGCGGGCGCCGTAACGGCGGTGCACCGCCTGCTTGGTGACCCCGAGCGCCGAGCCCACCGCGTCCCAGGAGAAGCCGAGCGAGCGGTCGAAGTCCACGGCGGCCGTGACCAGCGTTTCGACACTGTCCCGGAGTTCCTGGGCGAGGCGGACCGTCGGGGCGGGGGCGCGTCCGTAGACGACGAAGCCCGTGGAAGGGCCGGAGCGGCGCGGGCGGTAGACGTTGCCCAACTGGGCGGTGAGCGTGCGCAGTGCGTCCACCTGCCGGCGGACCCGCTCGATGTCCCGCACCAGCAAGTGCAGGCTGGCCCGGGCCTGGGCGTCGTGGGTTGCGTGGTCGGCCATGAACAAGCCTCTCGAACCGGCGTTGAAAGGAATTGGGCCGCGAAGCGGCCCGATGTGGTCAACTCTTTCTTGACCAACGCGTATGCGCTCCGCTGGTCACGGGGTGGGGGCGTACGGGCATGCGCGTACGCCGTCGTCCCACCGGCGCACCACCCGTTTCGGGCGGGCCGGGAGCCGGGGCGACCTGTGGGGGTGTTCGCCGCCGACGGCCGTCGGTTCGTGGTCGGCGGGGCAGTGATCCGGCCCTGGCCATAGACTGGTGCGCTGCCCGTCCAACCCCCGCCCGAGAGGCCCGATCCCGCCCATGAAGCTCGTCTTCGCCGGTACACCCGAGGTCGCCGTTCCCGCCCTGGACGCTCTCATCGCCTCAGGGCGGCACGAGGTGGCCGCCGTCGTCACGCGGCCCGACGCGCCGGCCGGGCGGGGACGCAGGCTGGTCGCGTCGCCCGTGGCCGAACGGGCGGAGGAGGCCGGGATCGAGGTGCTGAAGCCGGTCAGGCCGCGGGACCCCGAATTCCTGGAGCGGCTCAAGGAGATCGCCCCGGACTGCTGCCCGGTCGTCGCCTACGGCGCCCTGCTGCCCAGGGCCGCGCTGGACATCCCGGCGCACGGCTGGGTCAACCTGCATTTCTCGCTGCTGCCCGCGTGGCGCGGGGCCGCGCCCGTGCAGCACGCCCTCATGGCGGGGGACGAGATCACCGGTGCCTCCACCTTCCTCATCGAGGAAGGGCTCGACTCCGGCCCCGTGTACGGCACCGTCACCGAGGAGATCCGGCCCACCGACACCAGCGGGGACCTGCTCACCCGGCTCGCGTTCGCGGGTGCCGGGCTGCTCGCCGCGACCATGGACGGCATCGAGGACGGCAGCCTGAAGGCCGTGCCGCAGCCGACGGAGGGCGTCACACTCGCACCGAAGATCACCGTCGAGGACGCCCAGGTGGACTGGGCGGCGCCCGCGCTGCGCGTCGACCGCGTCGTACGCGGGTGCACGCCCGCGCCCGGCGCCTGGACCACCTTCCGTGGGGAGCGGCTGAAGCTGATCCAGCTCACGCCGGTGCCCGAGCGGACCGACCTCGCGCCGGGGCAGCCGGCGGTCGGCAAGAACAGTGTCCACGTCGGCACCGGGTCCTACGCCGTCGAGCTGCTGTGGGTGCAGGCGCAGGGCAAGAAGCCGATGCGGGCGGCTGACTGGGCGCGCGGGGTGCGCATCGCCGAGGGGGAGCGGCTCGGCGGCCAGTAGTGCTGTGACCGGAAAGGCCGGAAAGCTCGCGGCGTCCGGTGCTGGGGGCCCCTCCCACGCCGTTCAGGCAGTGGGGGAGCGTCGCGAGGCGGAGCATCGCCTGCGTGCTGGATGTACTCGGGTGATGCGACAGCGCGGCGAGGTGCCGTGCCGGGCGTCGCGAGCCGGTGAACCTTTCCGGTCACAGCACCAGCTGGGAGCCGCGGGGCCCCGCAGGGCGGGGGTGACGGTGGTCCGACGTACGCTGGGAACCGCACCCCCCTTTCTTCACATCCGGAGCACCTTTTTCGTGAGTGAGCAGTCCGGGCGGCCGCGCAAGCCCGCCAAGCCCTACCGCCGTCCCCAGAAGGACCCCGTTCGCATCCTCGCCTTCGAGGCGTTGCGCGCGGTGGACGAACGGGACGCGTACGCCAACCTCGTGCTGCCGCCGCTGCTGCGCAAGGCGCGGGAGAAGGGCGGCTTCGACGCGCGGGACGCGGCCCTCGCCACCGAGCTGGTGTACGGGACGCTGCGCCGGCAGGGGACGTACGACGCCGTCGTCGCCGCGTGTGTCGACCGGCCGCTGCGTGAGGTCGACCCGCCGGTGCTCGACGTGCTGAGCCTGGGCGTGCACCAGCTGCTCGGGACGCGGATTCCCACGCACGCGGCCGTGTCCGCCTCCGTCGAGCTGGCGCGGGTGGTGCTCGGGGACGGGCGGGCCAAGTTCGTCAACGCCGTGCTGCGCAAGGTCGCGCAGGACGACCTCGACGGGTGGCTGGAGAAGATCGCGCCGCCCTACGACGAGGATCCCGAGGACCATCTGGCCGTGGTGCACTCGCACCCCCGCTGGATCGTCTCCGCGTTGTGGGACTCCCTCGGCGGCGGGCGGGCCGGTATCGAGGACCTGCTGGAGGCCGACAACGAGCGGCCCGAGGTGACCCTCGTGGCACGGCCGGGTCGGGCCACCACCGAGGAACTGCTGCGGGAGGACGCCGCCGTGCCGGGGCGCTGGTCGCCCTACGCCGTGCGGCTCACCGAGGGCGGCGAGCCGGGTGCCGTCGAGGCCGTCCACGAGGGTCGGGCCGGTGTGCAGGACGAGGGCAGCCAGCTGGTCGCCCTCGCCCTCGCGAACGCCCCGATCGAGGGTTCTGACGAGAAGTGGCTCGACGGATGCGCCGGTCCCGGTGGCAAGGCGGCGCTGCTGGCCGCCCTCGCCGCCGAGCGCGGGGCGGCGCTGCTCGCCTCCGAGAAGCAGCCGCACCGGGCGGGACTGGTGGCGAAGGCCCTGCACGGCAACCCGGGGCCGTACCAGGTCATCGCCGCCGACGGGACCCGCCCGCCGTGGCGGCCCGGCACCTTCGACCGCGTGCTGATGGATGTGCCGTGCACCGGGCTCGGCGCGCTGCGCCGGCGCCCCGAGGCGCGGTGGCGGCGGCGCCCCGAGGACCTGGACAACTTCGCGCCGCTCCAGCGCTCCCTGCTGCGCACCGCGCTGGACTCGGTGCGCGTGGGCGGGGTCGTCGGCTACGCCACCTGCTCGCCGCACCTCGCCGAGACCCGGGCGGTCGTCGCCGACGTACTCAAGCAGCACCCGGAGACGGAGCTGATCGACGCCCGCCCGCTGCTCCCCGGCGTCCCCGCGCTCGGCGAGGGCCCGGATGTGCAGCTGTGGCCGCATGTGCACGGCACCGATGCGATGTATCTGGCGCTGATTCGGCGGACGGGCTGACGGACGCGGGCGGTGTCCGGCTCCGCTCGGCGCTGTCCACAGGCTTCCGCATACCGTCGTATAAGTGCGATGAACGGCTTCGCCTGTGGACCGGCGCGAACATCCGTGCGTCGGGCATGGCAGGCTTGGGTCATGGCCGCGCAGATCAACCCCAGCATCCTGTCCGCCGATTTCGCCCGCCTCGCGGATGAGGCGAAGGCGGTGGAGGGAGCCGACTGGCTCCATGTCGACGTCATGGACAGCCATTTCGTCCCCAACCTCACGCTCGGCGTGCCGGTCGTGGAGTCCCTGGCCCGCGCGACGGGGACCCCGCTGGACTGCCATCTGATGATCGAGGATCCCGATCGCTGGGCTCCGCAGTACGTCGAGGCGGGTGCCTCGTCCGTCACCTTCCACGTGGAGGCGGCGGCGGCGCCCGTGCGGCTCGCCCGGGAGATCCGCGCCAAGGGTGCACGCGCCTCCATGGCGCTGAAGCCCGCGACGCCGATCGAGCCGTACGAGGACCTGCTCCCGGAGCTCGACATGCTGCTGATCATGACGGTCGAGCCGGGCTTCGGCGGCCAGGCCTTCCTCGACATCATGCTGCCCAAGATCCGCCGCACCCGTGAGCTGATCAGCAAGCACGGTCTCCAGCTGTGGCTGCAGGTCGACGGCGGTGTGTCGGCATCCACCATCGAGCGGTGCGCGGACGCGGGGGCGGACGTCTTCGTCGCCGGTTCGGCCGTGTACGGGGCGGAGGACCCGGCGGAGGCGGTGCGTGCGCTGCGCGCCCAGGCGGAGACCGCGACCGCGAAGGCGTCCTGGGCATGCGACCACTGAGCCACGGCTACATGAACGCTTGAATGAACGGCGCCCATCAGGGCGGATCAGTTGCGCCGAATCTGCAAGGATGAACGGCGAATCCAGAGTGTGAACAGCAGTGAGGAGATCGCCGTGTCGGGTATGTCGGCGGGCCGGTCAGCCATGCGGATGGGACCCGCTGAGCTGGTGCAGGCGGCGGCCATGGCCCGCCGCTTCTACCTCGAGGGCAAGTCCAAGATCCAGATCGCGGAGGAGTTCGGCGTCAGCCGCTTCAAGGTGGCCCGGGTCCTGGAGACGGCCCTCGAACGGGATCTCGTACGTATCGAGATCCGCGTGCCGGCCGAACTGGACGCCGAGCGCTCCGACGCGCTCCGCGCCCGCTACGGCCTGAGGCACGCCGTTGTGGTCGAGTCCCCGGCCGAGGCCGAGGAGACGCCCGACCCCGAGAACCTCGGGGAGGTCGCCGCCGACCTGCTCGGCGAACTCGTCAACGAGGGGGACGTGCTCGGCATGGCCTGGGGCCGGTCCACCATTCACATGGCGGCGGCGCTCGACCGGCTGCCGCCGTGCACGGTCGTGCAGCTGACGGGCGTGTACGACGCCGGGACCTCGGAGCGCGGCTCGGTCGAGGCCGTGCGCCGTGCCGCCCAGGTGTCGGGCGGCGACGCCCATCCCATCTACGCCCCGATGCTGCTGCCGGACGCGGCCACCGCGGCGGCGCTGCGCAACCAGACCGGGATCGCCCGGGCCTTCGAGTACTTCGACAAGGTCACGGTCGCCTGCGTCTCCATCGGCTCCTGGGAGCCCGGCATCTCGACGGTGCACGACATGCTCAGCGACGAGGAGCGCGCGCACTACGCCTCGCTCGGTGTCGCCGCCGAGATGGCCGCGCACCTGTTCGACGCCGACGGGCGGCGGATCGGGCGGGACCTGGGGGAGCGGTGCATCACGGTCAAGGCCGACCAGCTGCGCCGCATCCCGGAGGTCGTGGCGATCGCCGGCGGACAGCGCAAGGCGTCCGCGATCGACGCGGTGCTGCGCTCCGGGCTGGTCACCAGCCTGGTGACCGACACCTCGGCCGCCGACTACCTGATGACGGCGGGGCCGACGCCGAAGCCCGCTCTCAGCCGTGCCGACCCCGACGGGCACTGACGGGAGCGCACGGCGGGTCGTGGCGAGACCGTGACGGGACGGCCGTGGCAGCATCGGCGCATGCTGCTGCGGTTCGCTCCCCGTCCCCTCCTGCGGGTTTCCCGCACGCTCGCGGGTCTGCTGGTCTGTCTCTCCGTCCTGCTGACGGGATGCTCGCCGGGCACGGACACCGCGACCGCTTCGAGCGCGTCCACGCCGGCCTGGGCCCAGGGCATGGCCACCGTCCAGCAAGCCCGGCTCCCGGCCGAGGCCCGGCACACCCTCGCCCTGATCGACAAGGGCGGCCCCTTCCCGTACGCCAGGGACGGCGTCGTCTTCGGGAACGTCGAGGGGCTGCTGCCGAAGCACCAGCGCGGCTACTACCACGAGTACACCGTGCGGACCCCGGGCTCGCACGACCGCGGGGCGCGGCGCATCGTCACCGGACAGGGCGGGGAGATCTACTACACCGATGACCACTACACGTCGTTCCGGGCGGTGCTGAGATGAGCGAAGACCTGGCGGGCCGGTTCGTGGTCACCCTCGACCTCGAGGGTGTCACGGACAAGGCGGGCCTGATGGACCGTGCCGCCCGGGCCCTGGCCCTGCCCGACTGGTTCGGCCGCAACTGGGACGCGCTGGTGGACTCCCTCTCCGACCACACGGTGTGGCCCGAGGCCGCCGTCGAGCAGGGTCTGCTGGTCGTCGTGCGAGGCTGGCGGCCGTACGCCGAGGCGAACCCGGACGAGTGGCGGACCGCGCAGGACGTGTTCGCCGAGGCGGTGGACCGCACCCCCGCACTCGCCGTCGTCCTGGCGCTTGGAGGATCCTCCCAGGGCTTCTCCGGCGGCCCTGGAGATTCTGTGGGGGGATGACAGGCCCCCCGTCATGGGAGAATGAAGTACGTGCTCTTTTCCCCCTGGCGCACCCGTCGGGGGGTCACCTCTGATCGACTGGGATGTGCAGCACGTGCGTTTCCTCAATGACATCCAGCCCGCGTACGACCTGACGTACGACGACGTGTTCATGGTGCCGAGCCGCTCCGCGGTGGGCTCGCGTCAGGACGTGGACCTCGGCTCGCCGGACGGCACGGGCACCACCATCCCGCTCGTCGTCGCCAACATGACCGCCATCGCCGGCCGTCGCATGGCGGAGACGGTCGCCCGGCGCGGCGGCCTGGTGGTCATCCCGCAGGACATCCCGATCGACGTGGTCATCGACGTCGTCTCCTGGGTGAAGAGCCGCCACCTGGTGCTGGACACCCCGATCGTGCTGGCCCCGCACCAGACCGTCGCCGACGCCCTCGCGCTGCTGCCCAAGCGGGCCCACAACGCCGGCGTGGTCGTCGACGAGCACCTCCGCCCCGTCGGCGTGGTCACCGACGCGGACCTGAGCGGCGTCGACCGCTTCACCCAGCTCGAAGTGGTCATGTCCAAGGACCTGCTGCTGCTCGACGCGGACATCGACCCGCGCGAGGCCTTCAACACCCTGGACGCGCACAACCGCCGCTACGCCCCCGCGGTGGACAAGGACGGCAAGCTCGCCGGCATCCTGACCCGCAAGGGCGCGCTGCGCGCCACGCTCTACACCCCGGCCGTCGACGCCCGGGGCAGGCTGCGCATCGCCGCCGCCGTCGGCATCAACGGCGACGTGGCGGGCAAGGCCAAGCAACTGCTCGACGCGGGCGTGGACACGCTCGTCATCGACACCGCGCACGGCCACCAGGAGTCGATGATCAGCGCCATCAAGGTGGTGCGCGCGCTCGACCCGCAGGTGCCGATCGCCGCGGGCAACATCGTCTCCGCCGACGGCGTCAAGGACCTCGTCGACGCCGGTGCAGACATCATCAAGGTCGGTGTCGGCCCGGGCGCCATGTGCACCACCCGCATGATGACCGGCGTGGGCCGGCCGCAGTTCTCGGCCGTGCTGGAGTGCGCCGCCGAGGCGAAGAAGTACGGCAAGCACGTGTGGGCCGACGGCGGCGTCCGTCACCCGCGCGACGTGGCCATGGCCCTCGCCGCCGGCGCGTCCAACGTGATGGTCGGCTCCTGGTTCGCGGGCACCTACGAGTCCCCGGGCGACCTCCAGCAGGACGCGGGCGGCCGGCTGTACAAGGAGTCGTTCGGCATGGCCTCCGCGCGTGCCGTGGCCAACCGGACGTCGGACGAGTCGGCGTACGACCGCGCCCGCAAGGCGCTGTTCGAGGAGGGCATCTCCACTTCCCGGATGTTCCTCGACCCGTCCCGCCCGGGTGTCGAGGACCTGATCGACTCGATCATCGCGGGCGTCCGTTCCTCCTGCACCTATGCCGGCGCCGGCTCCCTGGAGGAGTTCGCCGAGAAGGCCGTCGTCGGTATCCAGAGCGCGGCCGGCTACGCCGAGGGCCAGCCGCTGCACGCCAGCTGGAGCTGACCTCACCTCACTGCCGTACGGCCCCCGCTGATCCCGCACGGGAGACCCGGGGGCCGTTGGCGTACCCGGGGCCCACCGGCGCCGCCGGCCCGGTCGGACGGCTTCGGCGCGGGCGCTCGAGGCCGGGGCGCGGGCCGTCGCGGGGGAGCCCGAGGAAGGGTGGGAACCAGGGTCTGTGAGGTCCCTGCGCAACGGTCGACAGCCCGTGCGCAACGAATAGGCATCCCGGCGCGAGGAACGCAATGATCATGCGGGTGTGTGCAAGGTTGCTGCATTACGCCCGTGAAGCCGTGCCCCGTAGGGTGCTGCGCTGTACGTAGCGTGGCGGGGGACTTCCGCTCTGCGGGTTCCTGCCCCGGCAGGTGTCCGCCGGTCCCCCCTGCGCTCTGACCGGCAGCGATAAGGAGCCCGCGCGTGCTCGACCAAGGCGCACCCCCGCAGAACGAGAGAACGGCCGCCCCCGCGTCCCCGGGCGTCGCCGCGCGCCTCATGCGTCGCAAGCCAGTGGAAAGCCTGGTCGCGGAGGGCGGCCAGGGCGAGGGAGGGACGCTGAGGCGGTCCCTCGGGCTATGGCAGCTGACCATGATCAGCATCGGTGCCACCCTCGGCACCGGCATCTTCGTCGTTCTCGGCGAGGCCGTCCCGAAGGCGGGCCCGGCCGTCACCCTGTCCTTCGTGATCGCCGGTCTCACCGCGCTGTTCTCGGCCCTGTCCTACGCCGAGCTGGCCGGCACCATCCCGGTCTCCGGCTCCTCCTACTCGTACGCATACGCAACCATGGGCGAACTGATCGCCTGGGTCTGCGGCTGGTGTCTGCTCCTGGAGTACGGCGTCTCGGTGGCCGCCGTGGCCGTCGGCTGGGGCGAGTACCTGAACGAGCTGCTGGACGGCACCATCGGCGTGACCCTCCCGAACGCCCTGGCCAACCCGCCCGGCGTCGACGGCGGCATCTTCAACCTGCCCGCCCTGATCGTGGTGCTCCTCGCCATGACGTTCCTGCTGGGAGGCGCCAAGGAGTCCGCGCGGGCCAACACCGTCATGGTGTGCGTGAAGATCGCCGCGCTGGTGCTGTTCTGCGCCATCGGCTTCATGGGCTTCAAGTCCGGCAACTACTCCCACTTCATGCCGCTCGGCATGGCGGGCGTCAGCGCGGCCGGCGCCACCCTGTTCTTCTCCTACATCGGCTTCGACGCCGCCTCCACGGCCGGTGAGGAGGCGAAGGACGCCCAGCGCGACCTGCCCCGCGCCATCATGCTGTCCCTCGTCATCGTGACCGCCCTGTACGTGCTGGTCGCCGCCGTCGCCGTCGGCGCGAAGCCGTGGCGGAAGTTCAACGACTCCGAGGCCGCCCTCGCCCAGATCATGACGGACGTCACCGGGCAGCGCTTCTGGGGCACCCTGCTGGCCTTCTGCGCCGTCATCGCCATCGCGAGCGTCGTCCTGACCGTCCTCTACGGCCAGACCCGCATCCTCTTCGCGATGTCCCGCGACGGGCTGGTGCCCAAGGTCTTCGCCAAGGTCCACCCGAAGACCGGCGCCCCGCGTGCCAACACGGTGATCGTCTCGGTCTTCTGCGGTGTCCTCGCCGCCGCGATCCCGCTGGGCCAACTGGCGGACGCCACCAGCATCGGCACGCTGTTCGCCTTCGCGCTGGTCAACGTGGCCGTCGTGGTGCTGCGCCGGACCCGCCCGACCATGAAGCGGACCTTCCGCGTGCCGCTGTCGCCGGTGCTGCCCGCGCTGGGCTTCGCCTTCTGCGTCTGGATGATGGGCAGCCTGTCGACCGTCACCTGGGTCGTGTTCGGTGTCTGGATGGCCGTCGGGCTCGTGTTCTACTTCGTGTACGGCTATCGCCGTTCCCGTCTCGCGACCGGTGAGGACGTCGCGGTGGCGGCCGAGAAGTGACCGACCGGGAGAAGTGAACCACCCCCCGTGCTGAACGATCTCGACGAACGCATCGTGCACGCCCTCGCCGAGGACGCCCGCCGCTCCTACGCGGACATCGGGCAACTGGTCGGCCTGTCCGCACCCGCCGTGAAGCGGCGCGTGGACCGGCTGCGCGCCACCGGAGCCATCACCGGGTTCACCGTCCGGGTGGACCCGGCGGCGCTCGGCTGGGAGACCGAGGGGTTCGTCGAGATCTACTGCCGGCGCAACACCTCGCCGGAGACCATTCAGCGGGGCCTGGAGCGCTACCAGGAGATCGTGGCCGCATCCACCGTCACCGGTGAGGCGGACGCGATCGTCCAGGTCTTCGCCTCCGACATGCGCCACTTCGAACGGGTGCTGGAGCGCATCGCCGGCGAGCCTTTCGTGGAGCGCACCAAGTCGGTGCTGGTGCTGTCGCCGTTGCTGCGCCGGTTCTCCTCGGGGGCACCCGGGTAGGCCCTCACGCCGCCCGGCGGCCGATCGCGGACAGCATGCGGCGCATGACGGCCGCGTGACCGCCGCTGCCGATCACCAGCAGCCGGTACAGCTTCCCGGCCCGGCCGGGGAGCGCGGCCCGGGTCTGCGCGCGCAGGCGCGTGCGGCCCCGGCCGTCCTGTTCCAGGCGGAAGGTCAGCGCGTGTACCTCGCGTAGCGGTGGCTTCCGGCAAGGACCGGCTCCCGTCCCGGGTCGGCGGCGGTCACCCGGAAGCCGCGGACGGCGGAGCCGACGGCGAGCGGCCGCGGGCCGGACGCCGTGCGGTCGGCGGCGCCCACCAGGCGGGCGGAGGCAACCCCTCCGCGTCCGGCGAAGGAGCGGCCCAGGACCTCGCCGAGCGCCCGCCAGACGGATTCGGGACCGGCCTCGATCACGGTCGGGTGGGTGTCGACGTGCGGCAACGGGCTCGGATCCACCCGCGTCCCCCGTCGTTCGCCTCAGTCCGCCGTTTTGCGGGCCAGGGCGTTGTTCCCGATCGAATTGTGCACGCTGAAGCTCACCGCGTCCGAGCGGTAGCGGTCGTCCGACCACTCCACCGGGCGGCCCTCGCGGGTGGTGGTCACCCGGCGGACCCGCAGCAGTGGGCTGGTGCGGCGGATCCCGAGCAGTGCGGCGTCCTGGGCGCCCGCCGCGACCGCGTCGATGACGTGCTCGCCGTAGGCGAAGAGCAGGCCGGTGCCGTCGTAGAGCCGCTGCGTGACGGACGGGCAGTCGGGCTCGATGGCCTCGACCGCCGGGGAGATCCAGTCCGCGTAGACGGTCCGCTCCAGCAGCACCGGTTCGCCATCCAGACCGCGTACCCGCAGGACGTGCAACAC
Organism: Streptomyces sp. NPDC007905; assembly: GCF_042959345.1. Taxonomy (NCBI): domain Bacteria; kingdom Bacillati; phylum Actinomycetota; class Actinomycetes; order Kitasatosporales; family Streptomycetaceae; genus Streptomyces; species Streptomyces sp. NPDC007905. Next base: position 69,931 of record NZ_JBIBKS010000018.1, read on the forward strand.
CTGTGTCCCGGCGGGAAGTTGGAGCCGTACGGCGTCCTCCTGTGTGGCCGGGCGGTACTCCTGGGTCACCACCCGACCCGTCGCCTCCCGGCCCATCGCCCGCGCCCACTGGGCGAAGCTGCGCAGCTCCTCGAAGCTCTGGCTGCGGCGGCTGGCCAGCACCACGCGCCGGGCGCCCTGCCGGGAGCCGATCAGACCCTCGGCGGTGAGGGCCGCGACGGCCTGGCGGACCGTGCCGCGCGAGACGCCGTAGTGCGCGGCCAGCTCCGACTCCGAGGGCAGCCGGCTGCCGACCGTGTACTCCTCGCGGTCGATCGCCCGCCGCAGCTCGTCGGCGATCTCCTCGTGTCGCGCCGTCATGCTTCCCCTCTGCGTAGGCCGTTGTGCACAGCGTGACCAGCCTAATCGAGGCCTGAGCGTGATCTGTGACGGTCTGGATTGTGCAGCCAACAAGCGCTCAAAGTTTCGCTGAGGTTTACAGACAGGACATCGCGAGCGGGCGTACTGTGACGCAACTTGTTCAGACAAGTTGTCCTCGTCTCCTCTCCCCTGCTCGCGTGCACCCCTGGAGTGACAGTGACAGTGTTCGTGCCGAGAACCGCCGTTCTGGCCGGTGGCCTCTCCGTAGCCGCCGCACTCGCCCTCAGCGCCTGCGGCGCCGCCCCCGACAACGCGACGACGACCGCCGACGGCAAGAGCGCCGCCACCGCCACCTCCGCCGCCGGCCTCGGCGGCCTGGACGCCCTCGTCGAGGCGGCCAAGAAGGAGGGCACGCTGCACGCGATCGCGCTGCCCCGCGACTGGGCCAACTACGGAGCCCTCATCGACGGCTTCCAGAAGAAGTACGGCATCAAGATCGAGGTGGAGAGCCCGGACGGCACCAGCCAGGACGAGATCAACGCCGTCACCTCCCGCAAGGGCCAGGACCGCGCCCCCGACGTCCTCGACCTCGGCAGCTCCTTCGCGCTCAGCGCCGCCCAGCAGGGCCTGCTCGCGCCCTACAAGGTGGCCTCCTACGGCGACATCGCCACCGCCCAGAAGGACCCGCAGGCACGCTGGTACAACGACTACGGCGGCTACCTCTCCATCGGCTGCGACGCCAAGCGGGTGAAGACCTGCCCGACCACCTTCAAGGACCTGCTCAAGCCCGAGTACAAGGGCCAGGTCGCTCTCAACGGCAACCCCACCAAGTCCGGTTCGGCCTTCGGCGGCGTCTACGCGGCCGCCCTCGCCAACGGCGGCTCCTTCGACGACATCCAGCCCGGCCTCGACTTCTTCGCCAAGCTGAAGAAGAACGGCAACTACACGCCCGTCGAGTCGACTCCGGCCACCGTCGAGAAGGGCGAGACGCCCATCAGCATCGACTGGGACTACCTGAACGCCGGGTACGCCGACGAGTTCAAGTCAAAGGGCGTCGACTGGAAGGTCGCGATCCCGAGCGACGGCCGGTTCGCCCAGTACTACTCCCAGGCCATCAACAAGGACGCCCCGCACCCGGCGGCCGCCCGCCTGTGGCAGGAGTACCTCTACAGCGCCGAGGGACAGAACCTGTGGCTCAAGGGCTACGCCCGCCCGGCTCTGATGCCGGCCATGGAGAAGGCCGGCACCCTCGACAAGGCGGCCGCCGCCAAGCTCCCGAAGGTCACCGGCACGCCGTCCTTCCCGACCGAGGCCCAGCAGAGCAAGGCCAAGACGGTCCTCGCGCAGGGCTGGGGGAAGGCCGTCTCCGGATGACCGCCGCCCTCCCGCGCGCGGACGTGGCGCCCGCCGCTTCGGTGAAGCGGCGGCGCCGCGCCCCCGGCTGGATCGCCGTGGTGCCGCTGCTGGTGTTCACGGCGATCGCCTTCGGGCTGCCCGCACTGGCCATGCTGAACGGCGCGTTCACGGTGGAGGACCAGTACAGCGCGCAGAACGTGACCACCTCGCTGCAGGGCCCGTACCTCACCGCACTGCTCGGCAGCGTCAAACTGTCGGCGATCTCCGCCGCGCTCGGTGCCCTGCTCGGGCTGCCGCTCGCGCAGGCCGTCGTCAGCTCCCGCTCCCGCGCGCTGCGCGAGGCCGTGCTGACCGCCTCCGGTGTGCTGGCCAACTTCGGCGGGGTCCCGCTGGCGTTCGCCTTCGTCGCCACCCTCGGCAACGCCGGCGTCCTGACCCTGCACCTGGGGCTCAAGGACCACGGCTGGGACCTCTACAGCTTCTGGGGCCTGGTCCTCGTCTACCTGTACTTCCTCATCCCGCTGATGGTCCTCACCATCACCCCCTCGCTGGACGGTCTGCGCTCCCAGTGGCGGGAGGCCGCGCTGAACAACGGCGCCACCGGCGTGCAGTACTGGCGGCACGTGGCCCTGCCCGTCCTCGCGCCCTCCCTGCTCGGCGGCCTGGTCCTGTTGTTCGGCAGCGCCTTCGCCGCCTACGCCACCGCCGCCGCGATGGTCGGCAGCGCGGTCCCGCTGGTCACCCTGCAGATCGCCGACGCGCTGTCCGGCAACGTGCTGGTCGGCCAGGAGAACGTCGCCCTCGCCCTCAGCCTCGACATGGTGCTGGTGGCGGCCCTGGTGATGGCCGTGTACCTGCCCCTGCAACGACGGAGCGCCCGATGGCTCGACGGCTGACCCCCTGGCGCTGGGCCGTCCTCGGCCTGGCCGCCCTGTACTTCCTGACACCGCTCGCCGCGTCCGTGGTCTTCACCGTCGACGTGCCGGGCCAGGGCGTCACCTTCGACGCCTACACCCAGATCCTGTCCGCCGACGGCTTCGTCTCCAGCCTGCTGCTCTCGCTGGAGCTGGCCGTGGCCACCATCGCGGTCGTGCTGCTGCTGATGGTGCCCGCCGTGGTCGCGCTGCGGCTCGGCGCGCCCCGGCTGCGGCCGGTGGTGGAGGTGGTGTGCTCGCTGCCGCTGGTGGTGCCGCCGATCGCGTTCGCCGCCGGGATCGTGACCGTGCTGAAGTGGGGCCCGGAGCACCTGTCGCGGACCCCGCTGTTCCAGACGTTCGTGGCGGTGCAGAACCCGAGCTTCCCGGCCGTGCTCGTCCTCGCGTACGTCGTGATGGCGCTGCCCTTCGTGTACCGCGCCCTGGACGCGGGCCTGCGCGCCATCGACGTACGCACCCTCGTGGAGGCCGCCCGCAGCTGCGGCGCCTCCTGGCCGCAGGCGCTCGTCCGGGCGGTGCTGCCGAACCTGCGGGGGGCCCTGCTGAACGCGGCCTTCCTCACGCTCGCGCTGGTCCTCGGCGAGTTCACCGTCGCCCGGCTGCTCGGCTTCCAGCCCTTCGCCGTGTGGATCTACAACGTCGGCGGCTCGCAGGCCCAGATGTCCGTCGCCGTGTCCGTGCTCAGCCTGCTCGTCACCTGGGCCCTGCTCCTCGCGCTCGCCGGCGCCGGCGGACGTACCCGAACCGCTTCCTCCCGGGGATGACACACACCATGACCGCCACCGTGCTCAAGACCTCCGAAAAGGCCGCGACCGTCGAATTTCGCGGACTGCGGCGCGAGTTCGGGCCCACCGTCGCCCTCGACGGACTCGACCTGACCGTCCGCCCCGGGGAGTTCCTCGCCCTGCTCGGCCCCTCCGGCTGCGGCAAGACCACCGCACTGCGCATGCTCGCCGGCTTCGAACACCCTGACTCCGGGGCGGTGTTGGTGGACGGCGAGGACGTCACCCACGTTCCGGCCCACCGCCGGGACGCCGGGATGGTCTTCCAGTCGTACAGCCTCTTCCCGCACCTGAACGCCCTCGACAACGTCGCCTTCGGGCTGCGTATGCGCAAGGTGCGTACGGCCGAACGGCGCAACCGGGCCGCCGAGTTGCTGGAACTGGTCGGCCTCGGCGACAAGGGCGAGCGGTACCCGCACCAGCTCTCCGGCGGGCAGCAGCAGCGCATCGCGCTCGCCCGCGCCCTCGCCCTGCGCCCGCGCGTGCTGCTGCTCGACGAGCCGCTGTCGGCGCTGGACGCCAAGGTCCGCCTCACCCTGCGCGAGGAGATCCGCAGGCTCCAGCAGGAACTCGGCATCACCACCCTCTTCGTCACCCACGACCAGGAGGAGGCCCTGTCGGTCGCCGACCGGGTCGCCGTCATGCGCGCCGGACGGCTCGAACAGTGCGCCGGGCCCGCCGACTTGTACGGCCGCCCCGCCACCGCCTTCGTCGCCGAGTTCGTCGGCACGATGAGCCGGATCCCGGGCGAGCTGAAGGACGGCACGGTCGACGTGCTCGGGCAGCGGCTGCCGGCCGACGGCGAGGCGCCGGACGGGGAGGTGGACGTCCTGGTGCGGCCCGAGGCCCTGCGGGTGCGGGCCGACGAGCAGGGCACCGCCCGGGTCGTCGCCACCGCCTTCCTGGGCGCCGTCGTCCGGGTCACCGTACGGCTCGCCGACGGCACCGAGGCCAAGGCCGACCTGCCCGCCCACGAGGCCGCCGGGCTCGGCGCCGGAGCGGCTGCCGACGTGTCGCTGCCCGAGCGGCCGGCGCTGGTGGCCGAACGTATCCAGAAGTGAGGAACGACTCGAACGTGAGCGCCCACACCCCCGTACTCCCGCTGCAGGCCGTCCTCTTCGACATGGACGGCACGCTCGTCGACACCGAGCGGCTGTGGTGGGAGGCGGTCGAGCAGGTCGCCGGACGCCCGCTGACCGAGGCCGACCAGCCGGAGGTGCTCGGCCGGCCCGTCGAGCACACCGCCGCCTGGCTCGGCGCCGCCACCGGCCGGCCCGACGCCGATCTGGCGGCCGAGCTGCACCGGGACTTCGCCGCCCGGGTCCGCACCGGGATCGTGCCCCGCCCCGGCGCGCTCGACCTGCTGGACGCGCTGGCCGCCTCCGGCATTCCCACCGCCCTGGTCACCGCGTCCCCGCGCGCCGTCGCCGACGTCGTGCTGGACGCCCTCGGCGCCGAACGGTTCGCGGTCTCCGTGACCGCCGACGACACCGCCCGCACGAAGCCGGCCCCGGACCCCTACCTCGCCGCCTGCCTGGCCCTCGGCGTCGGACCCGCCGGCTGCGTGGCCGTCGAGGACACCGAGACCGGCGTGGCCTCCGCCGAGGCCGCAGGGTGCGCCGTCCTCGCCGTGCCGTCCCTCGCACCGATCGGCACGGCACCCGGACGGACCGTGCGCGACAGCCTCGTCGGCGTCACGCCCGAGGAGCTGCGGCGGATGGTGGCGCCCGAACTCCGCGTGATGAGCTGGAACCTGTGGCTCGGCGGCAGCGAGGTGGACGACCATCGCACCAAGCAGCTCAAGGTCATCCTGGACAGCGGTGCGGACGTCGTCGGGCTCCAGGAGACCGCCGGCACCGCCGCCCAGGAACTGGCGGACGCCCTCGGCTGGCACCACCACCGCGCCGGGGAGAACCTCGGCGTCATCAGCCGCCACCCGATCACCGCCCGCTTCGGCGACCCGGACGTCGGCTTCTACGGCGCCGCCGGCGTCCGGATCCAGGTCGCGTCCGGCCACGAGGTCGATGTGTGGACCGCCCACCTGCACTACACGCCGTACGGCCCCTACGAGGCCGCCTTCGACGGACTCGGCGCGCCCGAGTTGATCGCCCACGAGGACGTACGGCTCGGGCAGCTGCAGGACGCCTTGCGGCGGATCGCCGAGTCGTCGCTCGAAGGCGTCCCGGTCGTCCTCGTCGGCGACTTCAACTGCCCCTCCCATCTGGACCGGCCCGATGTGGAGTGGCCGGTCACGAAGGCCGCCGAGGACGCGGGCTTCGCCGACTCCTACCGCGAGGCCCACCCCGACCCGGCGTCCGAGCCCGGACACACCTGGTCGCCGGTCCACCCCGTCCACCAGGACGGCAGCGGACGGCCCGAGCCGCAGGACCGGATCGACTACGTCCTGCACCGGGGCCTGACCGTACGGGACGCGCGGACCCTCGTCACCGGCACCCCGCGTCCGTGGCCCGACGTGTCGGGCAACGACTGGCCCTCGGACCACGCGGCGGTCGTCACGACCTTCGGGCTGCCCCGGAGAGCGACACCCCGGAAGTGACCCAGGGTTACCGCAGGTCACCATTGCGATCCAGGTGGCGATCCCGTAGGTTGTGCCAAACTTTCTACTGACTGGTAACGTCGGCAGGTATCCCATGCGCTGGCCCGTCGGCCGTCCCACCACCGTCCGCGCGCGGATCGTGGCGCTCGCCCTCGCCCCGGCCGTCGCCCTGATGGCCCTGTGGAGCTTCGCCATGGTGTCGGTCACGGCCGAACTGCGCGCGCTGGTCAGGCTCCAGGGGGTGTACGAGGACTTCGGCACCCCCGTGGACACCGCGATCGGGCAGATCCAGATCGAGCGCCGGATGTCCGCCGCCTATCTGGGTGCCCGCCTCGACACGGCCGCCGCCGGCGACCTGCTCGGACAGCAGCGCCGTACCGACCGGGCCGTCGACGCCATGCGGCACGCCGTCCGGGACGGGGACCGCGGCCGGCTCACGGACCGGCAGCGGCAGGCCCTGGACGCCGTGGTCGCCGCCACCGGGAACCTGGAAGGGCTGCGCGAGCGCGTGTTGTCCAGGGACATCACCTGGGACCGGGCGGTGGACGAGTACAGCGCCCTGGTCGAACCCGGCTTCGACGTGCAGTCCGCGCTCACCGCGCTCCAGGCCGGACAGCTCGCCCGCGAGGCACAGGTCGTCGTCGAGCTGGTACGGGTACGGGAGTTCGTGTCCCGGGAGGACGCCCTGGTCGCCGGGGCGCGGGCGGCCGGGACCCTGACCGACCGGCAGTACGATGCCCTGACCGCGACCATCGAGGACCGGCGTGTCTTCGAGCGGACGTACGTGCCGGACCTGCCCGCCGACTCGCGCGGGTTGTTCGAGCAGTTCCAGCGCGGTGACCTGCACCGCTCGCTGGCGCGGGGCGAGGACGCGCTGCTGCGGGCCGGTGCCGGGCGGGCCGGGGAGGCCGTCGCCGCGGACACCTGGCGGTCCACCACCGACCGGGCCGTCAAGCGCTACATGCAGCTGTGCACCCGCTCCGCCGAGAACTCCGCCGCGCGCGGCCGTGCCTTCGCCTACCGCGAGCTGACCAAGGCCGCCGTCGTCGGCGCGGTCGGGCTGGCCGCGGTGGCGCTGTCGCTGTGGTTCGCGGTGCGCGGCGCGCGGCGCATCTCACGCCGCCTGGAGATCCTGCGGGACGCGGCGGACGTGCTCGCCTCCCGGAAACTTCCGGACGTCATGCGGCGCTTGAGCGCCGGCGAAGAGGTGGACGCGCTCGCCGAGGCGCCGCCGCTCGCCGCCGACGGGGTCAGGGACGACGAGATCGGGCAGGTCGGCCGGTCGTTCAACACCGCCCGGCTCGCCGCCGTGGAGGCCGCCGTCAAGCAGGCCACCCTGCGCCGGGGGCTCTTCGCGGTGCTGCTCAACATCGCCCGGCGCAACCAGGCACTGGTGCACCGGCAGTTGAAGCTGGTCGACACCCTGGAGCGGCGTACCGACGACCCGGACGTCCTGCGCCAGCTGTTCCGCATCGACCACCTGACGACCCGTATGCGCCGGCACGCCGAGAGCCTCATCATCCTCTCCGGCGCGGCAGCCGGCCGCCGCTGGCGCAGGCCCGTGCCGGTCGCGGACGTCGTCGCCTCGGCGGTGAGCGAGATCGAGGACTACACGCGCGTGGTGGTCCCGCCGATGCCCGAGACCGGCGTCGCGGCGGACGCGGTCGCCGACATCGCGCATCTCCTCGCCGAACTGCTGGAGAACGCCACGATGTTCTCGCCGCCGCACACCCAGGTCACGCTGCGCCCGGGGCGGGTCGGCAACGGCTTCGTCCTGGAGATCGACGACCGCGGACTCGGCCTCGACGCCGAGCAGCGCGCCCAGGCCCACCGCACCCTCACCGACCCCGACGCCTTCGACCCCACCCGGCACGACCGGCTCGGCCTGTACGTCGTCGGCCGCCTCGCCGCCCGGCACGGCATCGAGGTGAACCTGCGGGATTCGCCGTACGGCGGTACGACCGCGGTGGTGCTGCTCCCGGAGGAGGTGCTGGCCGACGTGGAACCGGCGGCCGCGGGGGCCGGGGCCGAGGTGCTGCGCCTGAGGCAGCGCTCGGAAACCGTCGCACCGGTGACGGAGCTGCCGTCGAGGGGGCGGAGCACGCCCGAGCCGCACGACACCCCCGCCCTGCCCACCCGCACCCGCCAGGCCTCGCTCGTGCGGGAGCTGCGGGAGGAGCCGCCGCCCGCTGACCGGGCACCGGACCGGGGAATCGACCCCGAGGAGATGCGGGCGATCTTCGGCGCCTTCCAGCGGGGCCTGGATCGCGGCCGCAGAGGTCTGCCGGCGACGGGCACCCCGCAGGACTCGCCCGCCCAAGCAAACGAAGGGACGGACACCGACGATGCACGGTGACGACCAGACCCCCGAGACCCCGGCCCCACCCGCCGGCGCGCCCGGCACGGACCTCGGCTGGCTGCTGGACGACCTCGTGGCCCGCACCGACCACGTCCGCCAGGCCGTGCTGCTCACCGCCGACGGCCTCCCGCTGAGCAGCTCGGAGGGCATGCGCCGGCGGGACATCGAACACCTGGCCGCCGTCTGCTCCGGTTTCCACGGCCTGGCCCGTTCGGCGGGGGAGCGGTTCGAGGCGGGAGAGGTGCGGCAGACCATGGTCATGCTGGAGGACGCCTACCTCTTCATCACCCCGGCCGGCCACGGCAGCCGCCTCGCCGTGCTGAGCGAGGCGCGGACCGACGTCGGACAGCTCGCCCACGAGATGGCCCTGCTCGTCCGCCGCCTCGGCCGCCACCTGGACGCCGGCACCCGCTCGACTCCCTGAACCCGCGGTGAGCGACGAGCACTGGTACGAGGACGAGACGGGGTCGATGGTGCGCCCCTACACCGTGACCCGGGGCCGCACCCGGCCCTCGGACCGGCATGCCGTCGACCTGTTGTCCCAGGTCACCGCGGTGGAGCCGGACGGCGCGGCACATCCGGAGCTCGACCATGCCCGCGCGTCCCTGCTCGACCGGATCCGCCGCGGCCCACGCCCCGTGGCCGAGCTGGCCGCGGACGCCGACCTGCCCCTGACCGTCGTCCGTGTCCTGCTCGGCGACCTGGCCGAGGCCGGACTGGTCCGCATCGACCGGCCCCGCCGCGTCCAGGCCACCGGCCCGGCAGCCGATCCGCAGCTGCTGCGGGAGATCGTGGAACGGCTGAAGAAGCTGTAGCGGCGACCTGGCTCCGGCGCGCGTGGCGGGCTCCAGCCGGCTGACGCGCCGCCGGGTGCGCCGGTCGCCCAGCCGGTCGTGCCGGCCGCGGTCGTGGACCCTGCCGCCGACCCGCCTGCCCGCGGCGGGGAACCCTGCCGTGACCTGCGTCTCAGGGCGGATGGGCGGCCTGAGGAGGGCGCGCAACGAATCGCCGTCCGACCCTCGAGCCGCGCAACGAACCGCGCACCGGCGCGCAACGGCTCCTTCTTGTCCGGCCGAGCGCGCCGACCGTACCTTCTAAGTGACCCCCCGAACGCCCCTTTCCGGTGAGGATCCGCATGCGCACCGCACTGCTCCAGAGCTCCGGCCGCCCCGGCTCGATCGTCGAGAACCTCAAGGTCCTCGACGAGGCCGCGGGACGGGCCGCCGCCGCGGGTGCCGTGCTGCTGGCCGCGCCGGAGATGTTCCTCACGGGGTACGCGATCGGCGACGCCATCGCCCGCCTCGCCGAGCCCGCCGACGGCGACTCAGCCGACGCCGTCGCCGAGATCGCCACCCGGCACGGTCTGGCCCTCGCCTACGGCTACCCGGAGCGCGACGGCGAGACCGTCTACAACTCCGCCCAGCTGATCTCCGCCGACGGCACCCGGCTCGCGAACTACCGCAAGACCCACCTCTTCGGCAGTGCCGAGCGCGATCACTTCACGCCGGGCGAGCAGTCGCTCGTCCAGGCGCGGCTGGGCGGTCTGACCGTCGGCATCATGATCTGCTACGACGTCGAGTTCCCGGAGAACGCGCGCGCCCACGCCCTGGCCGGCACCGACCTGCTCGTCGTGCCGACGGCGAACATGCACCCGTTCCAGTTCGTCGCCGAGTCCATGGTGCCGGTGCGTGCCTGGGAGAACCAGATGTACGTCGCGTACGTCAACCGGGTCGGCCCGGAGGGAGAGTTCGAGTTCTTCGGACTCTCCGCCCTCGCCGGGCCCGACGGCATCGCCCGTACCCGCGCCGGCCGCGGTGAGGAACTGGTGCTCGCCGATGTCGATCCGGCCTTCCTGGCCGCCTCCCGTGAGGCGAACCCGTACCTGAAGGACCGCCGCCCCGGTCTGTACGGGTCCCTCGTCTGACCCCCCCGAGCTTCCCCCCGAACCACCCCCGCGCAAGGAGTCCGTACCCCATGACGTCCACGGTGCCCAACGCCGTCGAGCACACCGACGAGCAGCAGCCGCCGATCACCATGTTCGGCCCGGACTTCCCGTACGCCTACGACGACTTCCTCGCCCACCCGGCGGGCCTCGGCCAGATACCCGCGACCGAGCACGGCACCGAGGTGGCCGTCATCGGCGGCGGTCTGTCCGGCATCGTGGCCGCCTACGAGCTGATGAAGATGGGCCTCAAGCCGGTCGTCTACGAGGCCGACCAGATCGGCGGCCGGCTGCGCACCGTCGGCTTCGAGGGCTGCGACGACTCGCTGACCGCCGAAATGGGCGCGATGCGCTTCCCGCCGTCCTCCACCGCCCTGCAGCACTACATCGACATGGTGGGCCTGGAGACGCGTCCCTTCCCGAACCCCCTCGCGGAGGCGACCCCGTCGACCGTCGTGGACCTCAAGGGCGAGTCGCACTACGCCGAGACGATCGACGACCTGCCCCAGGTGTACCGGGACGTCGCCGCGGCCTGGAACAAGTGCCTGCAAGAGGGCGCCGACTTCTCCGACATGAACCGCGCCATGCGCGAGCGGGACGTGCCGCGCATCCGCGAGATCTGGGCGAAGCTGGTCGAGAAGCTGGACAACCAGACCTTCTACGGCTTCCTCTGTGACTCCGAGGCCTTCAAGTCCTTCCGGCACCGCGAGATCTTCGGCCAGGTCGGTTTCGGCACCGGCGGCTGGGACACCGACTTCCCGAACTCCATCCTGGAGATCCTGCGGGTCGTCTACACCGAGGCCGACGACCACCACCGCGGCATCGTCGGCGGCTCCCAGCAGCTGCCGCTGCGCCTGTGGGAGCGCGAGCCGGAGAAGATCGTCCACTGGCCGTACGGCACCTCGCTGAAGTCCCTGCACGTGGACGGCGAGCCCCGCCCGGCCGTGACCCGGCTGCACCGCACCGCCGGCAACCGGATCACGGTGACCGACGCAGGCGGCGACATCCGCACGTACCAGGCGGCCATCTTCACCGCCCAGTCCTGGATGCTGCTCTCCAAGATCGCTTGCGACGACTCGCTGTTCCCGATCGACCACTGGACGGCGATCGAGCGCACCCACTACATGGAGAGCTCCAAGCTCTTCGTCCCCGTGGACCGGCCGTTCTGGCTGGACAAGGACGAGCAGACCGGGCGCGACGTCATGTCGATGACGCTCACCGACCGCATGACCCGCGGTACCTACCTGCTGGACGACGGCCCGGACAAGCCCGCCGTCATCTGCCTCTCCTACACCTGGTGCGACGACAGCCTGAAGTGGCTGCCGCTGTCCGCGGAGGAGCGGATGGAGGTCATGCTGAAGTCCCTCGGCGAGATCTACCCGAAGGTCGACATCAGGAAGCACATCATCGGCAACCCGGTGACCGTCTCCTGGGAGAACGAGCCGTACTTCATGGGCGCGTTCAAGGCCAACCTCCCGGGTCACTACCGCTACCAGCGACGCCTGTTCACCCACTTCATGCAGGACCGGCTGCCCGAGGACAAGCGGGGCATCTTCCTGGCCGGCGACGACATCTCCTGGACGGCCGGCTGGGCCGAGGGCGCGATCCAGACCGCGCTGAACGCGGTCTGGGGCGTCATGCACCACTTCGGCGGCACGACCGACGCGGCGAACCCGGGCCCGGGTGACGTCTACGACGAGATCGCGCCGGTGGAACTCCCGGAGGACTGACCGGGACCGGACCGAGGCGCGGGCGGCCGGACTCAGACTCCGGCCGCCCGCGCCTTCTCAAACACCTCCGCGGCCACGTCCTTCAACTCCTGGGCGTCCCGCGGAGTCGTCTGCAGGTCGATCAGGATCTCCTCCAGGCCGAGCTCCGCGTGCCGGGCCAGATCCTCGACGATCTGGTCGGCGCTGCCCTGGAACGGGCGGCGGTCGTCGCCCTCGTACGGCTTGGCCGAGTGGACCGCGTTGACCCGCAGCACCGTCCGGATCGGCTCCTGACGGCCCCGCTCGGCGGCCAGGTCCTGCAGCTCGGCCCATTGGGTGGCGATCTGCTCGACGCCCACGCCCACCGGCAGCCAGCCGTCGGCGTGGTCGACCAGCCGGCGCTGCGCCCGCCTGCCGCTCGCGGCCAGCAGGATCGGGATCGGCCGGGCCGGCTTGGGGCCGACCACGGCCGAGGAGATCGTCGCGATCGAGCCGTCGTACACCACCGGGTCCGGTCCCCACACCGCCCGGCACACGTCGATCACCTCGTCCAGCACCTTGCCGCGCTCCTCGAAGGGACGGACGCCGGTCGCCGCGTACTCGTCGTGGGACCAGCCCGAGCCGAAGCCGGCGATCACCCGCCCCCCGCTCGCCGCGTCCAGCGTGGCCAGGGACTTGGCGAGCTGGAAGGGCAGGTGCAGCGGCGCGACCAGGACGCTGGTGCCCAGCCGGACGCGCTCGGTGGCCGCGGCCGCCAGGGTGAGCGTGACCAGCGGGTCGGCGACACCGCGGTAGGAGTCGGGCCAGGCCAGGCCCGGGATGCCGTACAGACCCTGGGTGGCGGGCTCCGGGAACAGGGCCCGTTCGTACACCCAGAGGCTGTCGTATCCGGTCTGCTCGGCCGCCCGTGCCACCTCGGGCACGTCCCTGCCGAGTTCGTACTGCCGATTCTGCGGGAGGCCGAGTCCGAGCCGGGTCGCCATGCCGTGTGCTCCTTCGCGATCGGTTGTCAGTCAACGTACCGAGATCGCGGCCGAGTTCCAGCAGGCCGGGCGGACGTTGGCCCGATCGGGCCGGTTCAGTGGGGCAGCGGCGTGAGCATCATGCGGCCCGCGAAGCCGACCGCCGCGTCCAGGCGCTCGGTGAACTCCTCGACGACGTTCTCGCAGTGGCGCAGCGTCCACAGGGCCCGGGCCGCCGTCCAGGTCGCGTCCCGCGCCCGCTCCAGGCTCCAGGAGCCCAGCAGATGGGTCATCGGGTCGGCGACCTGCAGCAGGTCGGGGCCCGGCATCAGATCCTCGCGGATCCGCTCCTCCAGCGAGGCGAGGAGATCACCCACGCGGTCGAACTCGTCCTCCAGGTCGGCCGGTTCGCAGCCGAGCGTACGACAGGTGTCCACCACGGCCAGCGCCAGGTCGTGCCCGATGTGCGCGTTGATGCCGGCGAGGGCGAACTGCAGCGGCCGTACGCCGGGATGGCGGCGGAACTGGAACAGGGGTCGCCAGCAGGCGGGCGGACGACGGCCCCGGTCCACCGCGTCGACCGCCGTCAGATACCGCTCCGCGAACCGCACGTCCAGCGCGGTCGCCGCCCGTGGGTCCGGGAACCCTCCGGCGTCCAGGCGCCGATCGACCTCCTCGGTGACGGCGAGGTAGACGCGGTTGAACACGGCGACCCCGTCCCCTTCGGGCAGCTCCGCGTCGAGGGCGCGCATCCGGGCGAGCACGGCGTCGACGGGCGTGGTGAGGTGTTCCAACTGCGCCATGGGGGAAGGGTCCCAGCCCTGGGGCGACCCGCGTGCCGACCGGCCCGGTGCTTCGCCGGAACGGGGTAACGCCGGTCGGTGGGCAAGAGGGGGGGGGACCAGTACGGTGTCAGGCTTACGGGTCCGGCGCCTGGCCGAGCGCCGGGCCGTGCGCAGGCGTGCCGTCCGGCGCGGGGCGATGGTCGTGGCGGCCTCGGTGGTCACCGTGGTCGGCACCGTGACCGGAATGATCTCCGCGCTCGACGTGGGCAGGGAATCCGGCCAGGCCCGGCCCGAGGTGACCTCCACACCGAGCCTCGCGCCCCCGCCCGCCGTTCCGTCGCCGTGGCCGTCCCGGACGAGGACGGTGCCCGCCCCCTCGCCCACGCCGGCCCAGCGGCCCCCCACCGCCTCCCCGACCCGTACCGGGAGGCCGCATCGGACCGCCACCGTGTCACCCCGTCTCTACCGCCACCCCGACTCCCAGGCGCTGGACTGGGTCCGCGCCCACCCCGACGACCCGCGCACCGCCCTGATCGCGTCCCGGATCGCCGGCCGGCCGTCCGCGGTGTGGTTCACCGATCCCGGTCCGGACACCGTCGCCGCCCGGGTCCGCGCGGTCACCGCGGGCGCGGCGGCGCAGGGCCGCGTCCCGGTACTCGTGCCGTACGCCATCCCCGACCGCGACTGCGGCGGCGCCTCCCGGGGCGGAGCGCCGGACCTCGCGGCCTACGACGCCTGGATCGACGCCTTCGCCCGGGGGCTGGGCTCCGGTGAGGTGATCGTGATCCTGGAGCCGGACTCGATCGCCCAGTCCGGCTGCCTCACGGACGCCGACCGTGCCGCACGTCTCGCCTCGCTGGCCCGCGCGGGCCAGGTCCTGAAGGCGGCGGACCCACGCGCACGGGTCTACTACGACGCGGGGCACTCCGGCTGGAACCCGGCCGTCGAGCAGGCCGCGCTGCTGCGCCGGGCGGGGGCGGCCGCCTCCGACGGCATCTTCAGCAACGTCTCCAACTTCCGCACCACGGCCGACGAGATCGCCTACGACCGGCAGGTCCTCGACGCGCTCGACGGCCCCGCGTCCCTCGGCGCGGTCATCGACACCAGCCGCAACGGCAACGGCGCCTCGCCCGACGGCCAGTGGTGCGACCCGGCCGGCCGGCGGATCGGCCGGGCGCCGACCCTGAACACGGGCGAGCCACGGATCGACGCGTACCTGTGGGTGAAGCCGCCGGGGGAGTCCGACGGCTGCGAGGGCGCGGCCGGGACCTTCACACCGTCGTACGCCTACGACTTGGCGCGCTGACCGTCCTCCTCGTCGTAGGTGGACGTGCCCTCGTCCAGCAGGGGCTCCTGCGGCTTGAGGTGGGCGGGCGCGAAGGCGCCCAGGACGTGGTAGCCGGTGATGACGACCAGGGTGCCGAGCGCGATGCCGCTCAGGGTGAAGTGCTCGCTGAACTTCATGGAGACGTTGCCGACGCCGATGATGATGCCCGCGGCCGCCGGGACCAGGTTCAGCGGGTTGCGCAGGTCCACCTCGGCGCTGATCCAGATCTGCGCGCCGAGCAGGCCGATCATGCCGTACAGGATGACGGTGATGCCGCCGAGGACACCGCCCGGGACCGCGGCCACGACCGCCCCGAACTTCGGGCAGATACCGAAGAGCAGCGCGAAGCCGGCGGCGGCCCAGTAGGCCGCCGTCGAGTAGACACGGGTCGCGGCCATCACGCCGATGTTCTCGGAGTACGTGGTGTTGGGCGGACCGCCGACCGCGGTGGAGAGCACGGAGGCGACGCCGTCGGCCGAGATCGCCGTACCGAGTCGGTCGTCCAGTCGCGTGCCGGTCATCTCGCCCACCGCCTTGACGTGGCCCGCGTTCTCCGCGACCAGTGCGATGACGACCGGTAGCGCGACCAGGATCGCCGACCACTGGAAGGACGGCCCGTGGAAGGAGGGCAGCCCGATCCAGTCGGCCTTGGAGACGCCGGAGAGGTCCAGGCGCCAGTGGTCGGTGAGCTTGCCGCTCGCGTCCACCGAGTGGATCCTGCCGAAGATCCGGTCGAAGGCCCAGGAGATGCCGTACCCGAAGAGCAGGCCCAGGAAGATCGCGATCCGGGACCAGAAACCCCTCAGGCAGACGACCGCCAGGCCGGTGAGGAGCATGACCAGCAGGGCCGTCCACTGGTCCTGCGGCCAGTAGGTGGAGGCGGTCACCGGGGCCAGGTTGAAGCCGATCAGCATGACCACCGCGCCGGTGACGATCGGCGGCATGGCGGCATGGATGATCCGCGCCCCGAAGCGCTGCACCACCAGCCCCACCAGGAAGAGCACGGCACCGACCACCAGTACGGCGCCGGTCACCGTGGCGCTCGTGCCGCCCTGGGCGCGGATGACGGCGGCCACGCCCACGAACGACAGGGAGCAGCCCAGGTAGCTCGGCACCCGGCCGCGGGTGGCGAGCAGGAAGATCACGGTCGCCACGCCCGACATCATGATCGCCAGGTTGGGGTCCAGGCCCATGAGCACGGGGGCCACGAAGGAGGCCCCGAACATCGCCACCACGTGCTGGGCGCCAAGGCCCACCGTGCGCGGCCAGGAGAGCCGTTCGTCGGGGCGTACCACCGCTCCGGGCGCGGGCGTGCGCCCGTCACCGTGCAGCTTCCAGCGCACGCCGAGGTCCATGGTGGGGTTTCGCTTTCTGTTACGTGAAGACGGTCCGCACCATTGTCGCGGCTACCTGGCCGCTCTACGCTCGCACGGTCCTACTCATGAATGGCGTTCATATATCTGACTGATGATGATCGGAGTGCCCGATGAGTGGAAGATCCCGTGCGGCCGCGCTGCTGGCCGCGGTGGTGAGCTTCTCCGCCGTGCTCGTCCCCTCCGCCCATGCCGCGCCCAACGCGCCGCGGACGGCCGTCCTCGACGGCTCCCGCCTCCAGGAGACCCGGGTCCGCCTGGGCCACGACCCCCGGCTCCGGCGCGAGCTGCGGGACTTGACCACCCGGGCGGACGCCTGGCTGGACCAGGGCCCCTGGACGGTCGTCGACAAGCCGAAGCCGGCCCCCGGCGGCGACGTCCACGACTACCTGAGCCAGGCCCCCTACTGGTGGCCCACCACGACGCCCACGGCCGGCAACCCCTGGGGCTGCCCCTACGTCCAGCGCGACGGGCAGCGCAATCCCGAGGTCGACAGCGGCACGGACCGGCAGGACGCCGAGAAGGTCTTCGATTCCACGTACGACCTCTCGCTCGCCTGGTACTACACCGGCAGGCGGAGCTACGCCGAGAAGGCCGGACAGATCCTGCGCACCTGGTTCCTCGACCCGGCCACCCGGATGAACCCCGACCTGGACCACGCCCAGTTCATCCCGTGCAAGTACGACGGCCGGGCCATCGGCATCATCGACTTCTCGCAGTCGTACACGAGCGTGCTCGACGCCCAGGCGATCCTCGACACCGGCGCCCCCGGCTGGAGTGCGAAGGACCGGGGCGCGATGGACAAGTGGAACGCCGACTTCCTCGGCTGGCTGAAGAGCAGCGACTTCGGCGAGCAGGAGGGAGCGGCCGCCAACAACCACGGCACCTTCTACGACATGCAGCTCGCCGCTCTCGCCGACGTCACCGGTGACACGGCCCTGGCCCGGCGGACCGTGCTCGATGCGCGTGGCAGGCGGATCGCCCCGCAGATCGCCGCCGACGGCAGCCAGCCGCAGGAACTCGCCCGCACCCGCAGCTGGCACTACTCGACCTTCGACCTGGTCGCCTACACCCGGCTCGCGGTCATCGGCAGGCACGTCGGGGTGGACCTCTGGGCCTATCGAGGACCAGACGGACAGAGCCTGTTCAAGGCGGTCGACTATCTGCTGCCGGCCGCGACCGGCGCCGCCACGTGGCCGCACCCCGAGCTGGAGTTCCACCGCTATGCCGCGAGCGACGTCGTTCACGCGGCGGCGGACGCCGGTGACGCGGCGGCCAAGGCGGCCCTGCCCGAGCTCCAGGCGCCTGCCGGTGGCGACCTGTGGGCGCTGCGGCCCGCGGCCGAACAGCTGGACTCGATAGCGGGCTGACCGGCCTGACCAGGGGCCTTCCCGGCCGGGCTCCTGAGCGGTCGCTTAGTATGGGGTGTCCCCACCGCCCCGCACCCATCGTTCAGGAGCCCCTTCCGTGACCGCCGAAGCCCCGACCGCCCCCGCCGTCTCCTACGGCCGGCTGATCCCCGTCACCGTTCACTTCGACGACCTGGACGCGCTCGGGCTGCTCCACAACGCCCGCTACCCGCTGATGGTGGAGCGGGCCTGGACCGAGCTGTGGAACGAGCACGGCGTCCGCTTCGACGGCGACTGGGTGGCCGCGGGCGACGCCTGCAACGCGGTCCGCGAACTGCGCATCGGCTACGAGGCGCCGGTGACCCGCCCGGGCACCTACGCCGTCCACCTGTGGCTGGAGCGGCTCGGCACCACCGGGCTGACCTACGGCTTCCGCTTCTGCTCGGCCGACGGGACGACGACCTACGCCCACGGCACCCGGGTCCTGGTCCGGCTGGACGCGACCACGCTGCGTCCCGCCCCCTGGAGCGACGCCTTCAGGGCCGTGGGCCGGGAACTGCTGCGGCCTGCGGACTGACCTCGGTCCGGCCGCCGCGCTCGGCGGTGCGCAGCACCCCTGCGAACACCGCCAGGCCGCAGGCCAGCACGGTCACCACGCAGAACGAGACCATCAGGCTGGTCGCCTGCGCCACGCCGCCGATCAGGCTGGGCGCGATCAGGCCCGACGTGTAGGTGATGGTCGCCACGCCCGCGATGGCCTGGCTGGGGTTGGGGCCGGCGTGTCCGGCCGCCGCGAAGCACAGCGGTACCACCACGGCGATCCCGAGCCCCATCAGCGCGAACCCGGCCATCGCCACCGCCGGGTGCCCCGCGACGACGATCAGCAGGCCGCCCACCCCGGCCAGGACACCGCCGGCCCGGACGGTGCGGACCGCGCCGAACCGGTTCACCACCGCGTCCCCGGCGATCCGGGCCACCGCCATGGTCAGCATGAAGCCGGTCGTGGAGGCCGCCGCCAGAGCGGCCGAGCTGCCCAGCCGGTCCCGCAGGAACACCGCCGACCAGTCCAGGCTCGCCCCCTCCGCGAACACCGCGCAGAAGCCGACCGCGCCGATCAGCAGCGCCGAGCGGGGCGGCAGTGCGAACCGCGGCGGCGGCTCCTCGTCGTCCGCGGGCTGCACGTCCGGCACCCAGGAGCAGGCCAGTACGCCGAGCAGCGTGAGGGTCGCGGCGGCGAGCGCGTGGTGCGCGCGCGCGTCCGAACCGAGGTGGGCGGCGAGCGTGCCCGCGGCCGAGCCGGTGAGCGCGCCCGCACTCCACATGCCGTGCAGCCCGGACATGATCGACTTCCCGAGCCGCCGCTCGATCTCGACACCCAGCGCGTTCATCGCGACGTCGGCCATGCCGGAGGTCGCGCCGTAGGTGAACATCGCCAGGCACAGCGTGTACAGGTTCGGCGCGAGGGACGCCAGGGGCAGAGACACCGTCCACAGCGCGATCAGCCCCCGCAGGGCCGTACGGCTGCCGAAACGGTGACTGATCCGGCCCGCCAGCGGCATCGCGCACGAGGCGCCGAACGCCGTGAACGCCAGGGCGAACCCGAGTTGCCCCGCGCTCAGCGACGCATGGTCCTGGATCCACGGCACGCGGGTCGCGAAGGAGCCGGTCACCGCGCCGTGCACGGCGAACACGGCCGCCACGGCGTACCGGGCGCGCCTGACGTCCTCGCGCGCGCAGGCCACGTCACCCATGGTCCCCACCCTCCCCGGGAGCGACCACTGTGCCCCCGCTGCACCGCCGTAAACTATCAGGGACCCTGCCTGATAGATAGGGCGCAGCGCGGCGGCCCGCGTCTGGGAGGATTCCCGTCATGCCCGCATCACCGAGCACCGCCCGGGCCATCAACGACCGGCTCGCGCTGCGGCTGTTGCAGCAGGAAGGCCCGCTGACGGCGGGTCAGTTGAAGCGGCTGACCGGCCTGTCCCGGCCGACGGTCGCCGACCTCGTCGAACGGCTCACCGCCTCCGGTCTGATCACGGTGGTCGGGGAGTCCGGCGAGCAGCGCCGGGGCCCGAACGCCCGGCTGTACGGCATCGTCGCCGACCGCGCTCAGCTGGCCGCGCTCGACGTCCGAACCGAGGGCGTGTTCGTGCTCGTATCCGATCTCGTCGGGCGGGTGCTGGCCGAGGTGTCCGTGCCGATCGGCGGCGACACCGGGACCGGGCCCGCCGTGGGGCGGGTGGTGACGGCGGTGGAGCGGACCGCGAAGGAGGCCGGCGCCGACCGGCTGCACACCGTCGGCATCGGAGCGCCCGGCCTCATCGACCCCGCCACCGGTGACCTCCGCGACTCCGGCGGACTGCCCGCATGGCACCGCCGCCTGGCCGCGGCCCTGCAGGACCGGCTGCCCGAGGCCCGCGTGACGGTGGAGAACGAGACCAACCTGGCCGCCCTGGCCGAGCAGCGCGAGGGCGCCGCCCACGACCGGGACACCTTCGTCCTGCTCTGGCTGGGCCACGGCGTCGGCGCGGCGGTCGTCCTGGACGGCGCCCTCCGCCGCGGAGCCTCCGGCGGCACGGGCGAGATCGGCTTCCTGCCGGTCCCGGGGACCACCTCGCTGCCCTCGGCGACGGACTGCGACGGAGGCTTCCACTCCCTGACCGGGGCGGCCGCGATCGGAGCACTCGCGCGGGAGTTCGGCCTGCCGGTGGAGGGGACGACGGACGGGCCGGGTGCCGCGCGGGTGGTGCGGGGGGCGGTGGCGCGGCTGACGGGGGTGCCCGGCCCGGGAGCCGGGCCCGCCAGGGTGACCGATCCCGCGGACCGCTTCCTCGACGCCCTCGCCGACCGGATCGCCGTCGGTGCCGCCTGCGTGGTCTCCATCCTCGACCCCGGCTGCGTGGTCCTGGGCGGAGAGGTCGGGCAGGCCGGGGGAGCGGTGCTCGCCGCCCGGGTCCAGGAGCGGCTCCGCCGGATGTCACCGCTGCCCACCGAGGTACGGGCCGGCAGCCTCGGCGGCGCCGCGGTGCTGCGCGGAGCCCTGCTGACGGCCAGGGACCGGGCCCAGGAGGAACTGTTCGCACCGGCTGAGCGCTAGGTGTATTGCCCTGAGAGGTTGGGGACGCGGCTGGCGGGTGGTTGGCCATGCCTGCCTCGCCGAGCCGACGGTAGCGGTCGGCCCACCGCTGGGCCGTGGTCGGGGAGACCTGGAAGCGTTCGGCCGCCCGGCGCAGGGTCCAGCCGTCCTCGACCACGCAGCGGGCAAGGCGCAGGCGTCCGGTCTCGGTCAGCGGTGCATTACGGTGAGGCATGAGGGCCTTTCTGGTCGCCGGTGCAGATGTCGCAATCCACACCAGGCCAGAAGGCCCTCACCCATTTCAAGATCACTCAATCGTGGTGTCCGTCACCAACCTCCGTGGAAGCTAGGCCTGGTGCGAAAGTCCCGCCTGCCCCGCGACGCCCGGCACGCCTCCCCACTGCCAGGGCGTGGGGTACCCCCACGCGCCGCACCGGGCACACGTCCAAGGACGCCCAGTACGAGGGCTTGCACCCGGCACGCCGAGAGCACGCACGGAGGCCGCGGGGCCCGCCCACCGGGCGGGCGACGGGATTTCCGCCACAGGCCCCAGGTCCCGTCGTCGGGCTCCCGTCCGCCCCGCGACGCCCTGCCCGTCCCCTCGCCCGCCGTTGGTCCGACGGTGCCGGTGGCCTGGTTGCTGCGGCAGTTTCCGGGTGCTGGGCGTCGTTGGCCCGCGGTCGCCGGCGCACCGGTCAGTGCCCGAACCGCCGCGCCAGGTACTCCTCGAACGTGCCCTTGCCCACCGCCTGCTCCGGTGCCAGGTGGCCGCCCGCGCGGAAGGCGCGGTAGGTCCTGCCGAACAGGGGTACGTTCGCCACGGCCCGGCGCCGACCGGTCGCCCGGAGATAGGCGCGGGCCAGCGAGTCGAAGGACCGTACCTCCGGGCCGCCCATGTCCGGCACCCGCCCGGCCGGTGCCGCGACGGCCAACTCGGCCAGCCGGTCCGCCACTTCGGCCACCTCCACGGGCTGGTCCGGCACCCCTGCCGGCACCGGCACGACGGGCGGCTTGGACAGCCCCTGGAACAACGTCACCAGCAGGTCGTGGAACTGCGTGGCACGCAGCACGGTCCAGCCGAGCCCCGACTCCTCGATCCGCCGCTCCACCGCGAGCTTGGACTGGTAGTAGCCGAGCGGCACCCGGTCGACGCCGACGATGGAGATGTACACCAGGTGGCCCACCCCGGCCCGCCGCGCCGCCGCGATCAGGTGCTCCGCCGCCCGCTCGTCCCCGCCCCGCGGACTGCTCGCGCAGTGCACGACCGTCGCCACGCCCGCGAGGGCCGCGTCCAGGCCGGCTCCGCCCTCGCGCAGGTCGACGGCGTGCGGCCGGGCGTGCCGGCTGAGCACGCGCACCTCGTGCCCGTCCGCCCGCAGCCGCTCGGTGACGAGCCGCCCGAGCGTGCCGGTTCCGCCGGTCACCAGGATCGTGGTCATGCTGTTTTCCGTCCCCTCCGGACACCGGGGCGCCCCCGGTCGGAGTGCCCTCACCAGGTGAGACCGCTCAGCCCCCGGAAATGTGACATGCCCCGGTGACCGATTTCGGGGCGTCCGCCACCGCCGTCGGGACGCACGCCATGGCGGCCCGGCGGCGGGCAAGGGCCGTCGTCACCGCCACCGGGCCCGCCCGCACCCTAAGAGGACTAGACCAGTGGGGTCAATGGTCCGGACTAATCGACCGTCAGGGTAAGTCCAAGGGAGCGGTCTGTGAGCCAACCCACATCATTCACCCGCATGGACCAGTACCGGGCGTGGCAGACTGGCCCTGTACCAGAAGCAGCGCACTCCGGGGTCGGTGAAAGTCCGAACCGGCGGTTACAGTCCGCGACCCGGTCGCTTCCAGCGGCCGGTTGACCAGGTGAAATTCCTGGACCGACGGTTAAAGTCCGGATGGGAGGCAGTGCGCGGCGGGCGAGCACGTATCCGTGCGCGCCGCCGTATCTGGGCTCGTCCGTACCCGGACGGGTCCCATTCGGCGTCGCCCCGGTGTGTCCACCCGTAGATTCTGTCGTCATCGACAGCCCCGGAGTCCGTGCCCGAATGAGGCAGGAGGACCCGGGAAGTGTTCACCGGAATCGTCGAAGAGCTGGGTGAGGTCACCGCCGTCGAGAACCTCGGCGACGCCTCCCGCTTCCGGCTCCGCGGCCCCGTCGTGACCGAGGGCGCGCAGCACGGCGACTCCATCGCCGTGAACGGGGTCTGTCTCACCGTCGTCGACCACGAGGGCGACGAGTTCACCGCCGACGTCATGGCCGAGACGCTGAACCGCTCCAGTCTGGGCGCGCTCACCGTCGGCTCCCGCGTCAACCTCGAGCGGCCCACCGCCGTGGGCGCGCGCCTCGGCGGGCACATCGTGCAGGGCCACGTCGACGGCACCGGGCAGGTGCTGGAGCGCAAGCCCTCCGAGAACTGGGAGATCGTGAAGGTCTCGCTCCCCGCGGACCTCGCCCGTTACGTCGTGGAGAAGGGTTCCATCACCGTCGACGGCATCAGCCTCACCGTGGTGGACGCCGGCCCCGACTACTTCACCGTCAGCCTCATCCCGACCACCCTCGCCCTGACCACGCTCGGCCACAAGCAGCCCGGCGACCCGGTCAACCTCGAGGTCGACGTCATCGCCAAGTACGTCGAGCGGCTCCTCGGCGACCGTGCGCAGGGGGCCGGCAAGTGAACGGGCTGAACTCCGAGGCCTTCACCGTCTTCGGCCAGCACATCATCTGGTCGGACATGGTCGGCAACATCCTCGGCCTGATCACCCTCGCCCTCGGCTGGCGCCGCTCCCTGCTGACCTGGCCCGTGCAGTTCCTGTCCGGCCTGGTCCTCTTCGCGGCCTTCTACGGCCACCTGACCGGCAGCGCCGGCAAGCAGGCCGTCGTCATGGCCGTCGCGCTGTACGGCTGGTGGCAGTGGCAGCGCAACAAGGGCCAGTCCGGGGACGGCCACATCGTCCCCCGGTTCGCCAGCCGGCGCGAGCGCGCGGCCATGGTCGCCGCCGCCGCGGTGGGCACCGTCGCGGTCGCCCTGCTGTTCACGGCCTACCCCGAGCTCTCCTGGGACCCCTGGCCCGACGCCTACATCTTCGTCGGCACCATCGTCGCCATGTACGCCCAGGCCAAGGGCATGGTCGAGTTCTGGTTCGCCTGGCTCCTCGTCGACCTCGTCGGCGTCCCCCTCAACTTCGCCAACGGCTACGCCTTCTCCGGTTTCGTCTACGTCATCTACGGCGCACTCGTCCTGTGGGGCATGCGCGACTGGTGGCTGCGCTCACGCAAGGGCCCGCAGCCCGTCCTGGAAGGAGCGCCGGCATGACCTCGGCATCCCTGCTCTACGGCACCGACCCCATCGAGGACTTCCGGCTCGACCCCGTCGAGCAGGCCATCGCCGACATCGCCGCCGGCCGCCCGGTGGTGGTCGTGGACGACGAGGACCGGGAGAACGAGGGCGACCTCGTCATCGCCGCCGAGAAGGCGACGCCCGAGATCGTCGCGTTCATGATGAGCGAGTGCCGCGGGCTGATCTGCGCCCCCATGGAGGGCGAGGAACTCGACCGGCTGCGCCTGCCGCAGATGGTCGAGGACAACACCGAGTCGATGAAGACCGCGTTCACCGTCTCCGTGGACGCCTGCGCCGCTCACGGTGTGAGCACCGGCATCTCGGCCTCCGACCGCGCCACCACGCTCCAGCTGCTGGCGAGCGGCACGGCCGAGCCCACCGACCTGGTCCGCCCCGGCCACATCTTCCCGCTGCGCGCCAGGCCCGGTGGCGTCCTGGTCCGCAACGGCCACACCGAGGCCGCAGTCGACCTCGCCCGGCTCGCCGGCCTGCGGCCGGCCGGTGCCATCGTGGAGATCGCCGGTGAGGACGGCCGCATGCTGCGGTTGCCCGAGCTGATCCCGTTCGCCCGCAAGCACGGCCTGACGATCATCTCCATCGAGGACCTGATCACCTACCGCCGCAACAGCGAGCCCACCGTCCGCCGCGAGGCCGAGACCCGCCTGCCCACCGTGCACGGCACGTTCACCGCCTACGGCTACCGCTCCACCCTCGACGGCGTCGAGCACGTCGCCCTGGTCCACGGCGAGGTCGGCGACGGCGAGGACGTCCTGGTCCGCGTGCACTCCGAATGCCTCACCGGCGACGTCTTCGCCTCCCTGCGCTGCGACTGCGGCCCCCAGCTGGACACCGCCCTCGCCCGCATCCAGGAGGAGGGCCGCGGCATCGTCGTCTACCTGCGCGGACACGAGGGACGCGGCATCGGCCTGCTGTCCAAGCTGCGGGCGTACGAGCTTCAGGAGCAGGGTCATGACACCCTCGACGCCAACCTGGAACTGGGCCTGCCCGCCGACGCCCGCGACTACGGCGCCGGCGCGCAGATCCTCGTGGACCTCGGGGTCCGCAGCGTCCGCCTGATGACCAACAACCCCGACAAGACCGACGCGCTGCTGCGCCACGGCCTGAAGGTCACCGGCCGCGAACCCATGCCGATCGAGGCCGGCGAGCACAACCTCCGGTATCTGCGCACCAAGCGGGACCGGATGGGGCACGACCTGCCCTGGCTGGACACGCCGGCCGCGGCAGCCTCCGCGGCCGTGTCCGCGGCAGCCTCTGTGGCCGTGTCCGCGGAAGCCTCCGCGGCCGCATCTGCGGCAGGCTCTGTGGCCGCGCCCGCGGCAGGTTCTGTGGCCGTGTCCGCGGCCACCTGTGGCGACCAGTAAGCGAAAGCACTTAGGAGAGACGTGAGCGGCAAGGGTGCACCGGAGCTGTCCGTACGCAACGTGAGCGACCTCAGGGTCGCCGTTATCGCGGCGCAGTGGCACGAGAAGGTGATGGACGGTCTGGTGAACGGCGCTCTGCGCGCCCTGCACGAACTGGGGATCGACGAGCCGACCCTGATCCGGGTCCCCGGCAGCTTCGAGCTGCCGGTCGCCGCCAAGGTCCTCGCGGGCCGCGGCTACGACGCCGTGGTCGCCCTCGGCGTCGTCATCAGGGGCGGCACGCCGCACTTCGACTACGTGTGCCAGGGCGTCACCCAGGGCCTCACCCAGGTGTCCGTCGAGACCGGCGTCCCCGTGGGCTTCGGCGTGCTCACCTGTGACACCGAGGAGCAGGCCCTGGACCGGGCCGGCATCGAGGGCTCCCACGAGGACAAGGGACACGAGGCGGTGACCGCCGCCGTCGCGACCGCGGCCACACTCCGCTCAGTATCCGAACCCTGGCACTGAGGAGTTCCGCACACCGCGTAGGGTGGGGCTCACCATGTCCAAGAAGACGTTCGAGGAGCTCTTCGTCGAGCTCCAGCAGAAGGCCGCCAACGGCGATCCCGCCACCTCCCGCACCGCCGAGCTGGTCGGCAAGGGCGTCCATGCCATCGGCAAGAAGGTCGTCGAGGAGGCCGCCGAGGTCTGGATGGCCGCCGAGTACGAGGGCAAGGAAGCGGCCGCCGAGGAGATCTCGCAGCTGCTCTACCACGTCCAGGTGATGATGGTCGCCCGCGGGATCTCCCTGGACGACGTCTACGCCCACCTCTGAGCCGTACCCGCACACCCTCCCGTACAAGACGAGCAAAGGAAGCCGACCTCATGCTGCGCATCGCCGTCCCCAACAAGGGTTCCCTGTCCGGCCCTGCGGCGGAGATGCTGCATGAGGCCGGCTACCAGCAGCGCCGGGAGTCCAAGGAGCTGCGGATCGTGGACCCGGGGAACGAGGTCGAGTTCTTCTACCTCCGCCCCCGTGACATCGCGATCTACGTCTCCTCCGGCCGCCTCGACATCGGCGTCACCGGCCGTGACCTGCTGGTCGACTCCGCCGCCGACGCCGAGGAGATCCTGCCGCTCGGCTTCGCCCGCTCCACGTTCCGCTTCGCCGCCAAGCCGGGCACCGCGAACGGCATCGAGGACCTGAAGGGTAAGACGGTCGCCACCTCCTACGAGGGCATCGTCGCGGGGCACCTCGCCGACAGCGGCATCGACGCCTCCGTCGTGCACCTCGACGGCGCCGTCGAGACCGCGATCGAGCTGGGCGTCGCCGAGGTCATCGCCGACGTGGTCGAGACCGGCACCTCGCTGCGCAACGCGGGCCTGGAGGTGTTCGGCGACCCGATCATGAAGTCCGAGGCCGTCGTCATCCGCCGTACCGGCGCCGACGCGGAGGAACCGAAGGTCCAGCAGTTCCTGCGCCGCCTCCAGGGCGTCCTGGTCGCGCGGACCTACGTGATGATGGACTACGACTGCCGCGTCGAGCAGCTCGAGAAGGCCGTCGCCCTGACCCCGGGTCTGGAGTCGCCGACCGTCTCCCCGCTGCACAACGAGGGCTGGGTCGCCGTCCGCGCCATGGTCCCCGCCAAGGAGGCGCAGCGGATCATGGACGACCTCTACGAGATCGGCGCCCGGGCCATCCTGACCACGGCCATCCACGCCTGCCGCCTGTAGGAGGTACGCAGACAGATGTCCGATCTTCCCGACCTCCCCGTCACCTTCCGCCCGGGCCACACCCGTGCGATTTTGCTCACGGCCGGCGTTGTGATCTTCCTGGTGATCTCCGGGATCGCGATGCTGCTGGAGCTCGGCCCGGGGGAGCGGCTCAGCTTCGTCATCACCGGGGCGCTGATCTTCTGGGTGCTGGCCCAGCTCGCCCGGATCAAGGTCGTCGCCGACGAGTCCGGCGTCACCGTCGTCAACATCGTCAGCAGGCGGCGCCTGGACTGGGCGGAGATCCTCCAGGTGAACCTCCGTCCGGGCGATCCCTGGGTGTTTTTGAACCTGAGCGACGGCACCAGCCTGCCCGCGCTCGGCATCCAGCCGGGCATCGCCAAGCAGCGGGCCGTCGCCGACGCACGGGCCCTGCGGGCGCTCGCCGAGGCGCGCTCGGCGGCCCACGAAGCGCAAGATCAGGGCTGACTCGGGGGCGTCCGCCCTGCCCCAGTGGGCCGTGTCTTGATTAATCTGGTGGCGGAGGCGTTTCGCTGCGCCTCCGCCCCTGCGTGCCGCCCGGTGCACAGGGGTTCCTGCAACCCGAGGAGTGACCACCTCCGGCGATGGACGGATCGTCCTGTAGTACCTGCGCCGCCCCCTCTCGACACAGCGCGGATCCGGTCCGCGTTCCTGCGGAGGCGGCGGCATCATGACCATGCCCCTGCTGCTCCTCGGAGCCGCGTTTCTGCTGATTCTCGCCAACGGCTTCTTCGTGGCGGCCGAGTTCGGCCTGGTGACCGTCGAGCGCCAGGACGCCGAGAAGGCCGCCGCCGAGGGCGACAAGCGCGCCCGTACGGTCGTGGAGTCACTGAAGGAACTCTCCTTCCAGCTCTCCGGCACCCAGCTCGGCATCACCATCACCTCCCTCGTGGTCGGCATGCTCGCCGAACCGGCCCTGGCCGCGCTGCTGCGCGGCCCGTTCTCGGCCATCGGGATCCCCCACGGCGCCGTCTCCGGTGTCTCCGTGGTCGTCGGCATGCTGCTGGCTTCCGCGATCCAGATGGTGATCGGCGAACTCGTACCCAAGAACTGGGCGGTGTCGAGGCCGCTGCAGGTCGCGCGCTTCGTCGCGGCCCCCCAGCACCACTTCTCCCGCCTGTTCCGGCCGGTGATCGCCGCGCTCAACACCGTCGCCAACCGGCTGGTGCGCGCCCTGGGTGTCGAACCCGCCGAGGAACTGGCCTCCGCCCGCACCCCGGGCGAACTGGTGTCCCTGGCCCGGCACTCTGCCCAGGCCGGCGCCCTGGAACAGGACACGGCCGACCTCTTCGTCCGCACCCTGTCCCTGGGCGACCTGACCGCGCAGCACGTCATGACCCCGCGCGTGAAGGTCAGCGCCCTCCAGGACTCGGCCACCGCCGAGGACGTCGTCAACCTGACCCGCGCCACCGGACTGTCCCGCTTCCCCGTCTACCGGGAGAAGATCGACGAGATCGTCGGCATGGCGCACCTCAAGGACGCGCTGGCGGTCCCCGTGCGCGACCGGCTGCGCACCCCCGTGGGCCGCATCGCCCGCAAGGCCCTCCTCGTCCCGGAGACCCTGCCCGTGCAGCCCCTGCTCGCCCGGCTGCGCAGCGAGCAGCCCATCGCGGTCGTCGTCGACGAGTACGGCGGCACGGCGGGCGTGGTCACCCTGGAGGACATCGTCGAGGAACTCGTCGGCGAGGTCCGCGACGAGCACGACGCCAAGGACGTGCCCGAGCTGGCCCCCGCCCTGCCGGAGGACGGCAAGCCGGCCTGGGACGTCGACGGCAGCTGCCGTGTCGACATCCTGCAGCGCATAGGCCTCGACGTGCCCGAGGGGCCGTACGAGACGGTCGCCGGCCTGGTCGCCGACCTGCTCGGCCGCATCCCGGCCCCCGGCGACAGGGCGGAACTGCCCGGCTGGCGGCTGTCCGTCCGACAGGTCGGCCACTACCGCGCCGAACGGGTCCGCCTGGTCCGGACGGTCCCCGCGGGCAACGTCATGGAGGCCGCGCGATGAGCGTCCTCCAACTGGTCTTGGCCGCCCTGCTGGTGCTCGCCAACGGGTTCTTCGTCGGAGCCGAGTTCGCGCTCGTCTCCGTGCGCCGCAGCCAGATCGAGCCGCTCGGCACGGCCCGGGCCCGTCAGGTGCTGTACGGCCTTGAGCGGCTGCCGCAGATGATGGCGGCCGCGCAGTTCGGCATCACGGTCTGCTCCCTGACGCTCGGCGCGGTGGCCGAACCGACGGTGGCGCACCTCCTGGAGCCGCTGTTCGAGGCGGTCCACCTCCCGGACGGCGTGATCCACCCGCTCGGCTACGTCATCGCCCTCGCCGGCGTGGTCTTCTTCCACCTGGTGATCGGCGAGATGGTGCCGAAGAACCTTGCGATGGCGGCGCCCGAGAAGGCGGCCCTGTGGCTCAGCCCGGGCCTGGTGTACTTCGCCCGTCTCTGCAGGCCGATCACCGTGGGCCTCGGCGCCTGTGCCCGGGGCATCCTGCGGCTCTTCCGCGTCGAACCCAAGGACGAGGTCGAGGCCGTCGTCACCAGCGAGCAGCTGAACCGCCTGCTGGAGGACTCCGGCCAGGCGGGACTGCTCGACCCGGAGGAGCAGGAGCGTCTGGAGGACGCCCTGGAACTGGGCTCCCGCCCGGTGACGGATGTGCTGCTGCGGCGCGAGTCCCTGGTGACGGTGACTCCGTCGGTCACGCCCGGGGAGATCGTCGAGCTGACGGCCCGTACGGGCTACTCCCGCTTCCCGGTGGCGGCCGGGACGGGTGCGTTCATGGGGTACGTCCACGTCAAGGACGTCCTGGACCTGGAGGGCTCCGACCGCGCCGTCCCCCAGCAGGTCTGGCGCCCGATGACCACGCTGCGCTCGGAACTGCCCCTGGACGACGCCCTGACGGTCATGCGCCGAGCGGCCACCCACCTGGCCCAGGTCGCGGACGCCTCCGGCCGGGTGCTGGGCCTGGTCGCCCTGGAGGACGTGCTGGAGCTGCTGGTCGGAGAGGTACGGGATCCGGCCCACCGGGAGACACCGGAGCCGCATGTGACGGAGCCGCGCACGAGCGGGGAACCGGAGGAGGTGCTGGCCACCTAGACCCCCGTCGCCCGTGGGTGCGCGGGGGCCGGTCGCGCCCGTGCGCCGGAGAGCCGCGTGCCGGCACAGCCCCGCGCCTCTCCGGGGCCCACGGCGCCTACAGGGGCGACGGATCCTGCGGACCCCTGCCCGACAGCACTTCCCCATACGCCTGCATCAGATCCGGCAGCCGCAACGTGGCCAAGTCGTCCCGGGACAGCGCGCCCGGATACGCAGACAGCCGCAGATCCCGGTACGCGCAGCTCTTCTCGTACAGCGTTCGCAGGAAGCGCCCGTTGCCCAGCTCGTCGATCCACCCCTGAGCGACCACGTGCCCGGCGATGGAGCGCAGCTCCTCCAGCGCCTCGTCGTCCCAGAGATCCCCGTTCTCCGCCGCGAGCACCTTGCCGATCTCGGTGAGCTCCGGCGGCCGGTACGAGGGGAAGTCCACCCGGGTGGTGAAGCGGGAGGACAGCCCGGGGTTGGCGGCGAGGAGGCGGTCCATGCCCTCGGGGTAGCCGGCCAGGATCACCACCAGGTGGTCCCGGTTGTCCTCGGCCCGCTTCAACAGCACCTGCAGCGCCTCGTCCCCGTACGCATCCCCCTTGCCGTACCCGGAGTTGGACAGCGAGTACGCCTCGTCCACGAACAGCACCCCGCCGATCGCGGAGTCGATCAGTTCGTTGGCCTTCACGGCCGTCTGCCCCAGGTACTCGCCGACGAGGTCGGCTCGCTGCGCCTCGACGAGGTGGTCGCCGCCGAGCAGCCCCAGCGCGTAGAAGACCCGCCCGAGGATCCGCGCGACCGTGGTCTTCCCGGTTCCCGACGGCCCGGAGAAGACGAAGTGCCGTTTGGGCGGCTGCACCGGAAGACCCTGCCCGGCCCGCAGCCGGGCCATGTTCAACTGCGCGGACAAGGCCTTGACCTGGCGCTTGACCGGCTCCAGCCCCACCATGCGCTCCAGCTCGGCAAGCGCCTCCTCGAGTAACGCCGGGTCGGTCGGGCCCGCAGGCAACGGCCAGGTCGACGAGGGCATGCCGCTCTTCACGCGCACCGCGGGGTCGGTCACGGACGGCAGCGGGCCGGTAGGCAGATCCGGCTCCGGCAGCCGCAGATCGCGCCCCTCCGTGCCGAAGAGCGGGTCGAGCGTGTCGGGCCCGTCCACGGCGTCCGCCCCCGCGCCGGTCAGGGTGATCGCGGCGAGGTCGGCGGGATCGTCGTACCCGTCGCCCTCCGCGATCGCGGTGAGCCGGGCCGAGGTGTCCATGAACGCGGGGTCGACCCGGTGCACCGCGCGGTACAACGGCAGCGCGGCGGCACTGCGTCCGGTTCCCTCGTGCGCGCGGGCCAGCCAGTACCGCAGCTCCTTGCGCTGCGGCTGCTCGCTGCGGCAGCGCATCAGCGCCGCCGACAGCAGCGGCTCGGCCTGCCCGTACATCTCCAGCCGCACCCGGGCCATCCCGCCGAACAGGCCCGCCTCGATGCCGAGCATGGGATCGTCGACCAGCGAGTCGGTGTGCCGTACCAGCTGGTCCCAGTCCTTGACGAGATAGGCGCGGCAGGCGTGCAGGAAGCGGACCTGCGGGTCGGCGTCCACCGGGGGCAGCCCGGCGAGGGCACGGTCCAGTTCCGGTACGTGCCGGCCGTCCAGCCAGTGCGAGGCGTGCGCCAGCAGCAGATCGCGGGGGCTCTCCAGCACCGGCTGCACCCACCAGCCCAGCCAGTACCAGGAGTTGAGGGTCCGACGGTGCCGGGCGCGCTGCTCCCCGAAGCGGTCCCGGTGCCGGAACATCCTCAGCAGCGCGGTCGTCGTGTCGACCCGCAGGGCGTGCAGTCCGAGCCAGGCGTCCGCCATCCCGGGATCCATCCGCGCCGCGGCGCGGAACTCCTCCTCCGCCTGCGGATAGGCGCCCATCGTGTAGGCGTCCACACCTCGCAGCCAGGCGAGGTCGGCCGGGGCCTCGGGGCCCTGCGTGCCGAAGTCCATCACGTCCCCCACAAACCGTGCCCCCGTTGGTTCTCCGCCGGGCAGTCGCCCGACGGCTGCCGCGGTCGAACCGCTATGCCGCGGACCGGAGTTGCAGGTGCGCGAGGCAGCCGCTCGAAGGTCGCACCGAGGGCATCGTACCCGTGGCAGGACCGCGCACCGAAGGGTGCGGCACGGGCCGTTCGAGGAGGTGGGAGCAGACGGGGCGCACACGAAAGAGTGACGGAGGGTGAGCGGATCGGTGCGCGGGGCGCCCGGGAAAACGGGCTGCGGACAGAACGAAGCCCCCGATCACGGGGGAACAACCGGGGGCTTCGCGTCACTGGGCGGCACCGAATGGCCGCACATTGAGAACGTAAGACCTGTACGGTCCCCGGGTCAAGCGGACCCGGAGCACTCAAAGAAGTTCCCCCGCAAGGGTCTTCACGAGTTCACCACATCGCGGACGGTCCATCACCGTGGGTGACCTCCTGGTCCGGTCCAGGAATCCCCGCAGGCCCCGGCAGCACCTCGTACCCCTCCGGTGTCTGGCGCACCAGAAGATCGGCGTGGGGGCGCGAGGGGTCGGCGGCGAAGTGCGCCCGCTCCGCCTCGACCCACCCGGCCCAGAACTCCCGCTGTTCCGCGCCGTCCCGCGACCTGCCCCGCGCCCAGGCCTCCTCGCGGGGCAGCTCCATCCACAGCAGCCGCGCCAGATACGGCCGCAGCGCACCGCGGCCGGCGCCGACCCCCTCGATCACGACCACGGGGGCGGGCGGCAGGGGGCGCGGTGGGCCGAACGCGTGCGCACGCCAGTCGTAGGGGGCGTAGCGCGCGCTCTCGCCACGGGAGAGCGGGGCGATCACCTGGGCCAGGAGTCGACCGGTCCAGTCGAAGAGCTGCTCGTGGCTGGCGATGTCGTCGAGGTGCAGCACCGGCGCCCCGCCCAGCGCGGCGGCCAACCGCCCGGCGAAGGTGGACTTTCCGGAGCCGGCGTGCCCGTCCACGGCGATCAGCCGGACGGGGCCGCAGGAAGGGGGAAGCCCGCGCAGCCGGGCGGCGAGGTCGTGAATGGCGATTCCTGAGGTGTGATGCGGTGTGGGGGTGTTTTCCGGAAACAGTCTAGTAGCGGCCCATAGTGACTGGACCCCTGGGCCGGGAAACGTCACTTCTTGAACTACTGGCTGACCGCCGGTCAATCAAATGGATTAACGTGCTCAATCCGTTGACCGATATGTGAAATTCGGCGTTCCCGGTGCGCCGACTGCTGAGTAAAGTGCCTCCTGCGCAACTGCGATGCGCCGTGAAGGGACGGACAGGGGGGCATGGCCGCGGAGTTATTCGAAGGGCACTATGTATGGCATCCGGCGGCCGACGACCGTGTCCTGGCAAGCGTATGTGTCGACGTGCGCGCCGGGCGTTATCGATACGCGGACGAAGTCCTCGCCGAGACGCGTTCCGACTTCGCGCTGCGCGCCCACCGCTCCCTGGTGCTGGCCTCCGAGGCCGCGGGCAGCGACCTGGTCGAACGCTGGCTCGCCGAGGAGCCGACTCCCGAGTCCGCCCTGATGTGGGCCCGGGTCGCGGTGCAGCGCGCGATGCGGGCCGCCGACGCGCGGGACGAGCGCGCCGAGGCGCTGGAGCGGATCGCCCTGACCGCCTGCGACCGGGCGGCCGCCATGGCGCCCGAGGACCCCACCCCCTGGGTCGCCAAGCTGGCCATGGCCCGGCTGCACCGGCTGCGCGACCCCGCACCGCAGGGGCTGCTCACCGCACCGCCCGGACCCTGGCGGCTGTTCTCGCACATCCTGTCCCTGGACCCCTGGCACCGGGAGGGCCACCACCGCTTCCTTTCGTGCTTCTTCACGCGGCACGGCGGCTCGGTCAACGCGGCCTGGGACGTGGCCGCCTTCCTCAGCCAGCGGGCGCCCGCCGACTCCGCCCTGCGACTGCTGCCGCTGGTGGCCCTGGTGGAGAGCTACAACCCCACCCAGCTGCTCGCCGACCGTATCTGGGAGCAGCCCCAGTGGCGGTCCACCGCGCTGGCGATCTACCACAACTGGCTGCCCACGGTGGCCGGTTACCGCTTCACCCCGGTGCTCGACCTGGCCTACCTCGCGCACGCGCTGGTCATGGCCCAGTGCGAGTTCGAGGCCCGGGCGGTCTTCGCGGCGATGGGGCCGTACGCCTCGCGCATGCCCTGGAGCGCCTTCGGCGACCCCGCCGAGCAGCTCTCCCGGGCGCGGCGCGCCTGCGGCCTGCCCGTCCCGGGACCCCCCTGACCGCGCACGTGCTCTGCCCCCACCGAGAGAAAGGCCGAACTGTGTCGGAACGGACATCGAATCCACGGGCGACGTCCCGCGGGGACGAGGACCCGGTCGTGCTCGACGACGACGCGACCCTGCACGCGATGGGCTATCCGCGGAAACTCACCCGGCGCTTCCAGGCGTTCGACAATTTCGCGATCTCCTTCACCATCATCAATATCCTTTCGGGTATTTTCTCGTCCTTCGGATACGGCATGAATGCGGGCGGCCCCCGCATTCTCGTGTTCGGCTGGATCGGTGTCTCCGTCATGGTGCTGTTCATCGGCGCGGCGATGGCGGAGGTCGCGTCCGCCTATCCGACGAGCGGTGCGCTGTATTTCTCGGCGGGTAAACTCGCCAAGCGGCACAAGGGTGCCTGGTCCTGGTTCACCGGGTGGCTGAATTTCGTGGGCCAGATCGGCGGCACCGCCGCCACCGGCTATGCGGCGGCCACCTTCATTCAGGCCTTCATCGCCCTGCAGTGGCCCTCGTACCGGCCGACCGCGCACCAGACGGTGCTGATCACGGCCCTGATCATCGTGCTGCAGGGCCTGGCCAACACGTACACCGTCCAGCTCGTCGCCCTGCTGAACCGGATTTCCGTCTGGTGGCTGCTGGTCGGACTGGTGGTGATCGTGAGCACACTCATAGTGATGCCGGACCATCATCAGTCGGCGTCCTTCGTGACGCATTTCGAGAACAACACCGGCTTCACGAGCGGGCTTTACGGCGGCATGCTCGGTCTGCTGGTCACCAGCTGGACCTTCACCGGCTTCGACGGCAGCTTCCACATGTCCGAGGAAACGGTCCGCGCGACGGTCAACGCACCGCGGGGGATCACCCGGGCCATCGGCTATTCGGCGATCACCGGCCTGATCCTCATGCTCGCACTGGTCTACAGCATTAGCGACTACGCCAAGGTGGCGAGCTCCTCCGCACCGCCCGTCCAGATTCTCATCGACGGGCTCGGCCTCGGCACCGCCAAGGCGATGCTCCTCATCGTGATCGGCGCGATGCTCTTCTGCGGCCTCGCCAACCTCACCAGCAACACCCGGCAGATCTTCGCCTTCTCCCGGGACGGTGCCATGCCCGGCTCCCGGTGGTGGCACTCGGTCTCGCCGCGCACCCGTACGCCCGTGAAGGCGGTGTGGCTCGCGGTGGCCTGCTCGCTGGCCCTCGTCGTCCCCGGCTGGTGGTCGCACACGGCGTTCACCGCCATCGTCAGCGTCAACGTGGTGGGACTCTTCCTCGCCTACGCCGTGCCGATCTTCCTGCGGCTGCGGCTCGGCGACGAGTTCCAGCCGGGCCCCTGGCACCTGGGCCGCTGGGGCAGCCCGATCGGCTGGCTGGCGGTGATCTGGATCCTGCTCAGCAGCGTCCTGTTCATGCTGCCGCAGGCCTCACCGATCACCGTCGACTCCTTCAACTACGCGCCGATCGCGCTGGCCGTCGTCCTCCTCGTGGCCACCGTGTGGTGGTTCGCCACCGCCCGCCGCCGCTTCCAGGGGCCGGTCAGCTACGGCCGCCCCGACGAGGTCGCCGCGATGGATCTCGTCTGACCCCACCGGCCCCGGCCCCGGCGCACGGCACCCGCCGGGGCCGGCGCCGGGGCCGGGGCCGGGGCGTGACCACGCGGTTTTCTCCAGTGGGCCAGACCAATATCGGTGACGCGCCATGCGCGGAAGTGCTGGCAGGGGCATGCCGTGTCCTCCATAGTTGGCGCACAACCACGCATCGGACCAGCACCGACCCGGACACCTGGGGGTAACCGCGCCCATGAGCAGAGCCCAGCAGCCGTCCCGCCGTACCGTCCTCACCGCCGCGATGGTCGCCGCGGTCTCCTCGGGAGCCGTACCCGCGGCCGCCGCCGCAGTGGCGCCCGCCGCCGACACCGACGATCCCGCCCAGGCGCCCGCCCGCCCGATCGACTACCACGTCTGGACGACGTACAGCGACTGGCGCTGCGGCACCACGCTGGGCGTCCGGGTGGCCGCCGGCCGCCGCCCCGGCGTCGAGATCGGCACCCCCATCGGCCGTACCGACTACACGGACCCGCACACCGGCACCACCGCCACCTGGGAGTACGCGACCTGGACCTCCCCGGTCCACCGGCTCGCCGTGCCCGCGACCGAGGCCATCGCCTCCTGGAACGCGCACACCCCCGACGGCACCTGGCTCCAGGTCGAACTGCAGGGCACGTACTCGGACGACACCGCCACCCCCTGGTACGTGATGGGCCGCTGGGCGGCCGGCGACCAGGACATCAAGCGGACCTCGGTGGACCACCAGAGCGACGGCAAGAGCACGATCTGGACCGACACCTTCGCCATCGACGACGCCGGCACCGGCCTGCGCCTGGTCTCGTACCGGCTGCGCCTGACGCTCTACCGCAAGCCGGGCACCCGGCTCACCCCGACCGTCTGGCGGCTCGGCGCCATGGGCTCCGACATCCCCGACCGCTTCACCGTCCCGGCCTCCACCCCCGGACTCGCCCGGGAACTGGGCGTCCCGCGCTACTCGCAGGAGATCCACAAGGGTCAGTACCCCGAGTACGACAACGGCGGCGAGGCCTGGTGCAGCCCGACCTCCTCGCAGATGATCGTCGAGTACTGGGGCGGCCGGCTCACGCCCGAGCAGCTGTCCTGGGTCGACCCGTCCTACGCCGACCCGCAGGTGGACCACGCGGCCCGCTTCAGCTACGACTACCAGTACCAGGGCTGCGGCAACTGGCCCTTCAACGCCGCCTACGCGGCCACGTTCAACGACCTCCAGGGCGTGGTCACCCGGCTCGCCTCGCTCACCGAGCTGGAGACCCTCGTCGCGGCCGGCATCCCGGCCATAACGTCCCAGTCCTTCCTGAAGACGGAGCTGACCGGTGCCGGGTACGGCACCTCGGGCCACCTGATGACGGTGATCGGCTTCACCGCGGACGGCGACGTCATCGCCAACGACCCCGCCTCGCCGAGCGACGAGACGGTACGGCGGGTGTATCTGCGGCGGGAGTTCGAGAACATCTGGCTCAGGACCAAGCGGTACAACGCCTCCGGCAAGGTCGTCTCCGGCACCGGAGGCGTCTGCTACCTCTACTTCCCGGCCCATCCCCATCCGGCCCAGTGCAGGGCGCTCGCGGCGGTGGGGGTGCGCTGACCCGGCCCGTGTGAGCAACGTCTCTGCCGCAAACGCCGTCGCGGGTGGCAAGGTGGACAAATGGGTGGGGGGACACCACTCCGTACGTCCGACCTCTGCGAGAAACCATGAGCGCACACCCGGCCACCGCCACCCGCGTCCGCACCGGCGGGCCTCAGGAAGACGGCCCGAAGATCCTCGAGCACGTCATGGGCTGGGTGCTCGTGGCCGTGATCGCGATGCTCGTGACCCAGCTCGGTCTGCTCTGACCCGACCCCTGGCTCGACGCGCATGTTCTGACATACTGCGGATGTCCCGCCGACCTCCCAGACCAGGGTCGAAATTGAATATGCGTCAACAGCGTGCCGCCGCCCTCCCCCAAGTTCTCGACTCCGCTCGAGCAGGGGGTGCCCCCATCCGGGCGCGCGGCACCGAGCGCTCCGCGGCACGTCGCGCCGAACTCATCGCCATCGGGCGGAAGCTGTTCGCCGACACCTCCTACGACGCGCTGTCCATGGACGACATCGCCCGCCAGGCGCATGTCGCCAAGGGGCTGATCTACTACTACTTCCGGTCGAAGCGCGGCTACTACATGGCGATCATCCAGGACTCCGTCGCCGATCTGGTCACCTTCGCCGCGAGCGGCCTCGAACTGCCCGCCGTGGACCGCCTCCACCGCACGA
Source organism: Streptomyces sp. NPDC007905 (assembly GCF_042959345.1). Lineage (NCBI taxonomy): Bacteria > Bacillati > Actinomycetota > Actinomycetes > Kitasatosporales > Streptomycetaceae > Streptomyces > Streptomyces sp. NPDC007905. The sequence goes on from NZ_JBIBKS010000018.1 coordinate 108,401, forward strand.
TCGACAGCTACCTGTGCTTCGCCGAGCACCACCAGGCCGCCTACCGCACCATCGTCAGCGGCGGGGTCGGCTTCGACACCGAGGTGCACGCCATCCGGGACGGCGTGCGCGAGGCGATCGTCGCCACCATCGCCGAAGGAGCGTACGGCCGCAGCGACATCGCCCCGCTGGCCCGCATGGGCCTGCTCTCCTGGGTGTGCAGCGTCGAGGGGGCCACCCTCTACTGGATCGACCACCCCGGACTCTCCCGGGAGACCATGTGCGAGTTGCTGGTGAAGACCCTCGGGGGAGCCCTGCGCGCCGTCGGGGAGCTGGACCCGGCCTACCCGGCACCGCCGCCGGCCCGCCGCGACGGCTGACACGAGGGAGCGGAGGCTCGTGGTCCTCCGCTCCCAAGTCCCCCCGCTCGGGGGCGGGTGGGGCTAGTTGATCGCCCTGATCAGCTCACCGTTGGCGGTGTCGCCGCTCAGTTCCCAGAAGAAGGTGCCGCCGAGGCCCTGCTGGTTCTTGTACGTCATCTTCGTGGCGATGGTCGCCGGGGTGTCGTAACTCCACCAGTTGTTCCCGCACTTGGCGTAGGCGGTGCCGCCCGCCGTGCCGGTTGCCGGGCACTTGGTCTTGAGCACCTTGTAGTCGTCGATGCCCTGCTCGTACGTCCCCGCCGCCGGGCCGGTCGCCGTGCCGCCCGGCGCCGCCCGCGTGACCCCGGTCCAGCCGCGCCCGTAGAAGCCGATGCCGAGGAGCAGCTTCGAGGCCGGGACGCCGAGCCCCCTGAGCTTGGCGATGGTCGCCGAGGTGTAGTAGTTCGCCTTCGGGATGCCCGAGTAGGAGTTCAGCGGGGAGTGCGGTGCGGTCGGGCCGGTCGAGTCCCACGCGCCGAAGTAGTCGTAAGTCATCGGGTTGTACCAGTCGATGTACTGGGCCGCGCCCGCGTAGTCGGCCGCGTCGATCTTGCCGCCGCCGGTGGCGTCGGCGGTGATCGCCGCGGTGACCAGGTTGCCGGAGCCGAACTTCGACCGCAGGGCGGACATGACGTTCCTGAAGGCCTCCCGACCGCTGGTGTCGCAGGTGTTGCCGCAGGCGTTCGGGTACTCCCAGTCGATGTCGATGCCGTCGAAGACACCCGACCATGTGGAGTTCTTCACCAGGTCGTAGCAGGACTGGGCGAAGGCGGCCGGGTTCTTCGCGGCCTCGCCGAAGCCGCTGGACCAGGTCCAGCCGCCGAAGGACCAGAGCACCTTCAGACCGGGGTGCCTCTTCTTCAGCTTCAGCAGCTGGTTGAAGTTGCCGCGCAGCGGCTGGTCCCAGGTGTCGGCGACGCCGTCGACGGACTCGGCGGCGGTGTAGGCGCGGTCGGTGGCCGCGTAGGAGTCGCCCAGCGCGCACTTTCCGCCGGTGACGTTGCCGAAGGCGTAGTTGATGTGGGTCAGCTTGGCCGCGGAGCCCGAGGTCTCGATGTTCCTGACGTAGTACTTGCGCTCGTAGGTGCCCCATTCGGTGAAGTAGCCGACGACCTTGGAGCCCGCCTTGAGCTGCGGAGCGGCGGGGGCGGCCGCAGTCGCGGTGCCCGCGCCGGCCAGCAGCCCGGCGCCGAGGGCGGCGGAACACGCGGCGGCGAGCAGCGCCCGGAACCGGGCGCGAGGACGGTGGGGAGTGCTGTGCATCGGTGGCTCCTCGTGGGGGGAGGGGAACGCGCGCCGATTGGCATGAACGCGGTAAAGCGTTGGCCATGCACAGTAGGAGGACTAGACCACTACGTCAATGGTTCGGACCAATCTCGGGCCGCTGGAGAGTTCCGGCTGGATTCTTGGAGTAAGCGGTCGTTAACTGGTGACGGGAGGTCGCTGATCGGGCATACTCACGGCACACAGCCGCTGGTCAGCAGCTTCCGAGACCCGGAAGCGGGTGCCCTTGGCCGAACCGCAACGATCAGGCGGAGCCGCCCCCACGAACGGGCCCGACCGCCAGTGCCCGAACAGGGAGGAGAGCGACGCCATGTCCGACCGCGACCCGCAGCCGGTGGAGCGTCAACTGCCCACGGAAGAGGCGAGAGATCTGCTCGCGCTCGTCCGTGAGATCGCGCAGCGTGAGATCGCGCCGAAGGCGGCCGAGGAGGAGGACGCCGGACGCTTCCCGCGCGAGGTCTTCACCCTGCTGTCCGATTCGGGGCTGCTGGGCCTGCCGTACGACTGCGAGTACGGCGGCGGGGACCAGCCCTACGAGGTCTACCTCCAGGTCCTGGAGGAGCTTGCGGCGGCCCGCCTGACCGTCGGCCTCGGTGTCAGCGTGCACACGCTCGCCTCCTACGCGCTCGCGGCCTACGGCACCAAGCAGCAGCAGGTCGAGCACCTGCCCGCGATGCTCGGCGGCGGCCTGCTCGGCGCCTACTGCCTCTCCGAGCCGTCCTCCGGCTCGGACGCGGCCTCCCTGCGCACCAAGGCCGTCCGGGACGGCGACGGCTGGGTGATCACCGGCACCAAGGCCTGGATCACCCACGGCGGGATCGCCGACTTCTACACCGTGATGGCCCGCACAGGGGAGGACGGCCCGCGCGGGATCACTGCTTTCTTGGTGCCGGGCGACGCCGAGGGGCTGAGTGGCGCGGTGCCCGAGAAGAAGATGGGCATGAAGGGCAGCCCGACCGCCCAGGTCCACTTCGACGGCGTCCGCGTCGGCGACGACCGGCGCATCGGTGAGGAGGGCCAGGGCTTCGCCATCGCCCTGTCCGCCCTCGACTCCGGGCGGCTCGGCATCGCGGCCTGCGCGATCGGCCTGGCCCAGGCCGCGCTGGACGAGGCGGTCGCCTACGCCACCCAGCGCCGGCAGTTCGGCCGGCCCATCGCCGACTTCCAGGGCCTGCGCTTCATGATCGCCGACATGGCCACCCAGATCGAGGCCGGCCGGGCGCTCTACCTCGCGGCCGCGCGGCTGCGCGACGCGGACAGGCCCTTCGCCAAGCAGGCGGCCATGGCCAAGCTGCACTGCACCGACACGGCCATGAAGGTGACCACGGACGCCGTGCAGATCCTCGGCGGCTACGGCTACACCGCCGACTTCCCGGCCGAGCGCTACATGCGCGAGGCCAAGGTGCTGCAGATCGTCGAGGGCACGAACCAGATCCAGCGGATGGTCATCGCCCGTCACGTGGCGGGACCGGAAGGTCGCTGAACTGCCCCCTGAGGACCGTCGGGGCCGCCAGCCTGACCCACTCCGGGTCGTGGCGGCCCGGCAGGGTGCGGCCCCGGTCGGCCCAGACGCGCATCAGGTCGCGGTAGATGGGCGGATCCTGCGGCGGAGGCGGAACCGATTCTGCGGGACGGGGCACGAAGATGCGGCGTTGACGCCCGGTTGCCGAGTACGTGGGGGTCATGTCCGGAAAACGCGCCGCAGCCCGGGCAGGTCACCGCCCGGCAAAATCGCGCGTGAGTTCACTGACGGCGACCGCTTCCCCCGCTGACCTCCCACGGATGGCTGACGTACCGTCAGCCATCCGTCTCAGGGGGCGTGGCCGACGACCGTCCCGTCCGCCTGGCTCGGCACCCGGCTGCCCGGCTCCCAAGCCGTCGGGGTCACCGTGCCGGCCTCCAACGGCATGTCCCGCGAGACCCTGTCTTCGACATCGAGCAGTCCCCACCGCCCTCGCGCTCCTGCGCGGTGCGCCTGGCAGCGGGCCCGGCGGCGTACACCGCCTTCCCCGAACACGACATGGCCCGGCTGCACGGCCAAGTCCCGTCCGGGAAAGCCGGCTTCCTCGGCCTGCCCGGCGAAGGGGACGCCCTGCGCCGGTATGTGACGGGCCAACGCCCACTACGCCTGGGTGATCGACGGGCTCGCCCGCTCACCCCTCATCGAGACCGCATTCGACCGGCTGGAGCGGCTGTGGCCGCACGAGGCCGGTGACCCCGTCCTGAACCGGGGCGACGCGGTGCGCATCGCCCACCGCCAGGCGCACTTCGGGGAGGTCGCCGTTGCGGCGGACCCGGACACACTGATCCTGCACCACGACAGTCTGCGCGCCGTGGTGCAGGGCAGTCACGGGGATTGAGCGCGGCCGGTCCGGAGGGACTCAGGCGGCCAGGCGGCGCATCGCCGGTACGCGCATCGGGCGCGAGCCGGGGCCGCCGACGTGCGAGAAGGGCTGCGTCCGCCAGTCCAGCCCCTGGGGGAGTGTGAGCAGCAGGGCCGTGTCCTGCTCCTGCGGCGCCAAGGACTCGTCCGCGGGGAGGGCCTCGGCCGCCGCGCGCCCCGTGCCCGCACAGACCGTGAGCCCGAACGGGTTCCACGGCGAGGCGCACAGCGCGTGCTCCGGCAGGACCTCCTCGTCCGCCAGCAGCGCGATCGGCTGCGCGCAGTCCGGGCAGATCACCCGGTACATCTCGAAGGTGTCGTAGGCGTCGAGTTCCTCGACCTCGTAGGCGTCGGGTTCGACGCCCTCCGGCTCGGGCTCGACGAGCGACTGCTGCCGCTTGGACGTGGAACGACCAGGGCGCTTGACACTCTGCATGGGTTTCTCCCCCTAAGGCTGGGCCGTGAAGGCGCTGCGGCCTCGACCACACCAAGCACTTCCCGCCCCGTCTGGGCGGTAATCACGAGAACATCACGGAGTCCGTCCGAGCGCTGTGGCGTTCGTCACATGCCGGGCGCAGGTGCCCGGTGCGGTGGTTTTTGTGCCGAACCGGGTGTGACCTGCGTTGCTGAGCTATCCGAGGAGATCACACGCACGGTAGGTTTTGGCGCCATGGAGGAGCTGGACCGTCAGATCGTGCAGCTGCTCGTCAAGGACGGGCGGATGAGCTACACAGACCTGGGCAAGGCCACGGGCCTGTCCACGTCGGCCGTGCACCAGCGGGTGCGCCGGCTCGAACAGCGTGGCGTCATCCGCGGCTATGCCGCGGTCGTCGACCCCGAGGCCGTCGGGCTGCCGCTCACCGCCTTCATCTCGGTGAAACCCTTCGACCCCAGCGCCCCCGACGACATCGCGGACCGCCTCGCCGGGGTCCCCGAGATCGAGGCCTGCCACAGCGTCGCCGGCGACGAGAACTACATCCTGAAGGTGCGCGTGGCCACCCCGCACGAACTGGAGGAGCTGCTCGCCCGCGTGCGCACCCTGGCCGGGGTCTCCACGCGCACCACCGTCGTCCTGTCGACCCCGTACGAGGCGCGTCCCCCGAAGATCTGAGACGCGCCCCGCCCGGTTGTCCTGCCGGCCCCGTACGAGCCCGGTTGTGCAGGGGGCGTCGAGCGAGGCCGGTTGTGCGGGGGGTCCCATGCAAGTCCGTCTCCGGAGAGCCGACCCGCGCCGCCCCGGTGCCCGGTCAGCCCCGCGCACGCGAGAGACTGTCGGACATGAGTGAGCAGTCCGCCGACCCTCAGACCGTCCTCCTGCGCCGCGGAGAGGTCCACAGCCCCGCCGACCCCTTCGCCACCGCGATGGTGGTGGAGCGCGGCCAGGTCGCCTGGGTCGGCTCCGAGGGTGCCGCCGACGCCTTCGCCGACGGTGTGGACGAGGTCGTCGACCTCGACGGCGCCCTGGTCACCCCGGCCTTCACCGACGCCCATGTGCACACCACCGCCACGGGCCTCGCCCTGACCGGACTCGACCTGTCCGACGCTCCGTCCCTGGAGGCGGCCCTCGCGCGTGTCCGCGACTTCGCCACCGCCCGCCCGGACGACCGGGTCCTGCTGGGCCACGGCTGGGACGCCGCCCGCTGGCCCGGCGGCCGTCCGCCCACGCGCGCGGAACTCGACGCCGCCACCGGCGGCCGCCCGCTGTACCTCTCCCGGATCGACGTCCACTCGGCGGTCGTCACCACTGCCCTGCTGGACCTGGTGCCCGGCGACGTCACCCGCGAGGACGCCCCGCTCACCCGGGACGCCCACCACGCCGTACGCGAAGCCGCCCTCGCCGCCATCACCCCCGCCCAGCGCGCCGAGGCCCAGCGCACCGCCCTGGCGCACGCCGCTTCCCTCGGCATCGGCTCCGTGCACGAGTGCGGTGGCCCGCAGATCTCCTCCGAGGACGACTTCACCGGCCTGCTGAAGCTCGCCGCCGAGGTGCCGGGGCCGCGGGTCGTCGGCTACTGGGCCGAGCGGGCCGATGAAGGTGTCGCCAGGGCTCGCGAGCTGGGCGCGCGCGGCGCCGCCGGCGACCTCTTCGTGGACGGCTCGCTCGGCTCGCACACCGCCTGCCTCCACCAGCCGTACGCCGACACCGGCAGCACCGGCACCGCCTACCTGGACGCCGACGCCGTCGCCGCCCACGTCGTCGCCTGCACCGAGGTGGGCCTCCAGGCGGGCTTCCACGCCATCGGCGACGCCGCCGTGACCGTCGTCGTGGAGGGCGTGCGCGCCGCCGCGGAGAAGGTCGGCCTCGCCCGCGTCCGGGCTGCCCGGCACCGCGTCGAGCACGCCGAGATGCTCACCCCCGAAACCGTCGCCACCTTCGCCGAGCTGGGCCTGATCGCCTCCGTCCAGCCCGCCTTCGACGCACTCTGGGGCGGCGAGGAGGGCATGTACGCCCGGCGCCTGGGCGTCGAGCGGGCCCGCTCCCTCAACCCGTTCGCCGCCCTGCTGCGGGCCGGGGTGCCCCTCGCGTTCGGCTCGGACAGCCCCGTCACCCCGCTCGACCCCTGGGGCACGGTCCGCGCCGCCGCCTTCCACCACACCCCCGAGCACCGGGTCTCCGTACGCGCCGCGTTCACCGCGCACACGCGCGGCGGCTGGCGGGCCGTCGGCCGCGACGACGCCGGTGTCCTGGTGCCCGGCGCGCCCGCCGACTACGCCGTCTGGCGGACCGACGAGCTGATCGTCCAGGCCCCCGACGACCGTGTGGCCCGCTGGTCGACCGACCCGCGCTCCGGCACCCCCGGCCTGCCCGACCTGACCCCGGGCCGCGACCTGCCGGTCTGTCTGCGGACCGTGGTGGGCGGCCGGACGGTGTTCGTACGGCCGGGCGAGTGATCTCCCGGGGTGGCGCGGCGTTGATCGTCCGCCGCCGCCGCGACGCCCGACCTGCGCATCCTCCCTGCTCACCGTGGTCGGCAGGGAATCGGCGCAGCTCAGGAGGCTGTTGACAGTCGACGGCCGGGGGCCGGTAGGTTCGGCCGAGTCCACCACCGGACGCCCGACCGGGGAGTGTTCACGCAACTCGTCGCAGCGCTGCTGGGTCAGGGACGGTGTGCCGCACCGGGGCACCGCCACTGGGAGCCAGGCTCAGCGCCCGCGCCGACGAATGAACGCTCCGGCCGGTCGGCAAGGTGTGACCCGGGTGGGGCCCGGGCGCTCAGTAGACAACGGCTTTCGGTCGATCCGCAGCCAGCGGGTCCCAGGTCGGCCCGAAGGGCGCCGGGCCCCCATCCGTCGTGGAACGCAGGTGCCGAAAACGGTGTTCTTACCCCACTCTTGTGGAATCGACACCCCCGTACGAACGAGCGGTCACGTCATCCCAGGCCGGGGTCACTATGGTGGACCCTGCGGACGACATGAAGGGGCAGCAGTGAACGACGGCGACGGGACCCTCGCGGCCAAGGCCCAGGGGAGGCAGTTCGGTCCGCTCGGCACGGCCTTGGTGATCATTCCGACCTACAACGAGGCGGAGAACATCAAGACCATCGTCGGCCGGGTGCGCAGGGCCGTCCCCGAGGCCCACGTTCTGGTGGCCGACGACAACAGCCCGGACGGGACGGGCAAGCTCGCCGACGAGCTCGCCGCCGAGGACGACCACGTCCAGGTGCTGCACCGCAAGGGCAAGGAGGGCCTGGGCGCCGCCTACCTCGCGGGCTTCCGCTGGGGCCTGGAGCGCGGCTACGGCGTGCTGGTCGAGATGGACGCCGACGGCTCCCACCAGCCCGAGGAACTGCCCCGGCTGCTCACCGCCCTCAAGGGCGCGGACCTGGTGCTCGGCTCGCGCTGGGTGACCGGCGGCCGGGTGGTGAACTGGCCCAAGTCCCGCGAGTTCATCTCCCGCGGCGGCAGCCTCTACTCCCGCCTGGCCCTCGACCTGCCGCTGCGCGACATCACCGGCGGTTACCGCGCCTTCCGCCGGGAGACGCTGGAGGGCCTGGGCCTGGACGACGTCGCCTCGCAGGGCTACTGCTTCCAGGTCGACCTGGCCCGCCGCGCGGTCAAGGCCGGCTACCAGGTGGTCGAGGTCCCCATCACCTTCGTGGAGCGGGAACTCGGCGACTCCAAGATGAGCCGCGACATCCTCGTCGAGGCCCTGTGGCGGGTCACCGCCTGGGGAGTCGGAGACCGCGTCGGCAAGCTCACGGGCAAGGGCAAGCGGACCTAGGGCTTTTCCGCTCCGGGCTTTGCTCCGGTGGCCCGATGATCCCGCTTATCCCGCGCTGAGGCGCGTCCAGGCACACTGGAAGCATGACGAGCGCTCCCACCACTCCGTCCACCGCCCGGCCCCGGCGCTCCCGGCTGCGCAGGTATCTGCCGCTGGGGATCGCCGCGTGGCTGGTGCTGGAGATCTGGCTGCTGACCCAGGTCGCGGGCGCGGCGGGCGGCCTCACCGTGTTCCTGGTGCTGGTGGCGGGCGTGGTCGCCGGGTCCGTGGTCATCAAGCGGGCGGGCCGCCGGGCCTTGCGGAACCTCAACGAGGCACTGCAGCGCGGTGGTTCACCGGCGCGTGGCGGCGGCAACGGCCTGACGATGCTCGGCGGCCTGCTGCTGATCATCCCGGGTCTGATCTCCGACGCGGCCGGCCTGCTCCTGCTGCTCCCGCCGGTCCAGAAGGCCGTGAGCCGCTACGCGGAGAACGCCCTGGAGCGCGGGCTCCGCCTGGCCGCCCCGGGCAGCCTGGGCGACGCCTTCCAGCAGGTCCGCATGCACCGTCCCGACGGCAAGGTGGTGCCGGGCGAGGTCATCAGGCAGGCCGGCCCCGAGCCGGAGGAGCAGTGGCCGCCACTCACCCGTTGAGACCGGGTACTCCGGTTGAGACCGGGTACTCCGGGGCCGTCTCCGGACACACCGAACCGCGGGCGCCGTACGTCTTCACGTACGGCGCCCGCGGTTACTCGTGTGTTCGTGCGCTACGCGCTCTTGCGGCTGTCCCTGGGGTGAACCGCGATGTTCATCGCCCCCGAACGCAGAACCGCCAGACGCTCCTCGAGGACCTCTTCGAGTTCCTCGCGGGTGCGTCGCTCCATCAGCATGTCCCAATGGGTACGCGCGGGCTTGGCCTTCTTCTCCTCAGGGCCGTCGCCGTCCACCAGGAGTGCCTGGGCTCCGCAGACCTTGCACTCCCACTCCGGCGGGATCTCCGCCTCGACCGAGAAGGGCATCTCGAAACGGTGCCCCTTCTCGCATGCGTACTCCACGGCCTGGCGTGGAGCCAGGTCGATACCGCGGTCCGTCTCGTAGCTGGTCACTACGAGGCGCGTACCGCGAAGAGCTCGCTCACTCATGAATCGTGCCTCCCGGGCTTGTCGCCCACAGGACAGGTGTCGCTGTCGTCGTCATCCGGTCAACGTCCGGTCGGCGGTAAAGATTCCCGTTCCGTGTCCCGTTCCGGGTTATGCGTCGCCGTCGTAGCCGCCCCTTGTTCTACCCACAGGCACCCGGTTTGTCACATCTGCTAGCAGATGTCACCCAGCGCTTCGGCATCTTTGACGCGCAGTAACGGTACGCCTGACAGGCCAAACGCGTACACTACCGCCCTTTCGTGCCGAGCGCTAAATCCTGTCCGGAACCGGGTTGCCCGCCGCCTCGATCGCCCGCCGCACCGGAACCCGGGCGAGCAGGGCGAAGCCGATGACGAAGAAGGCCACCAGCGAGATGATCGCGGATCGATAGCTCCCGGTCAGCTGGTAGGTCACGCCGAACAGCAGTGGCCCGAGCCAGCTCATCCCGCGGTCGCTCATCTCGTACGCGGAGAAGTACTCGGCCTCCTTGCCCGGCGGCACCAGATGCGAGAACAGCGACCGGGACAGCGCCTGGCTGCCGCCGAGGACCAGCCCGATCCCGGCGGCCAGCACGAAGAACCACACCGGCGCCCCGGCGGGCAGGAAGTAGCCCGCCCCGAGCGTGACCGTCCAGGCCACGAGGGAACCGAGGATCGTCCGCTTGGCGCCATACGTCCGCGCCAGCCGCCCCATCGCCAGCGCGCCGGCCACGGCCAGCACCTGCACCAGCAGCACCGCCCCGATGAGGGTCGTCTGCCCCAGTCCCAGCTCCTCGGAACCGTAGACCGAGGCCTGGGAGATCACCGTCTGGATGCCGTCGTTGTAGACGAGGTACGCCAGCAGGAAGGCGAGCGTCAGCGGATGGCGGCGCATGTCCCGGACGGTCGCTACCAGCTGCCGCGGCCCGGGGGCGGTGGCACGCTCCACGCGCGCGTGTCGGTCGCGCAGCCGCCGCAGGGGTACGAGCGTGAAGGCGCCCCACCACAGTCCGGCCGAGGCCAGGCAGACACGGACCGCGGCGGTCGCGGAAAGACCGAAGGAGTCGTGCGCCGAGTACAGGACGAGGTTGGCGACGAGGACCAGCGAGCCCGCCGCGTAGCCGAAGGCCCAGCCCCGGGACGAGATCGCGTCCCGTTCCTCGGGCGGGGCGATCTGCGGCAGGTAGGAGTTGTAGAGCATCATCCCCACGGACTGCGCCGCGTTGGCCACCACGAGGAGCAGCCCGCCCAGCAGATAGCGGTCGCCGTCGAGGAAGAACAGGCCCGTCGTCGCGGCCGCCCCCGTGTACGCCGCCGCCGCGAGCAGCGGCTTCTTCCGGCCGGTGCGGTCCGCCGCCGCGCCCACCAGGGGCATCAGCATGACGGCCACGACCACCGACAGGGACACCGAGTAGGCGAAGAAGGACCCCGCACGGACCGGCACCCCCAGGGGGTGCACGTAAGCGTCGGCGTCCGCCGCCTTCTCGGCGACCGACGTGAGGTACGGACCGAGGAAAACGGTCAGGACGCTCGTGGAATAGACCGAGCACGCCCAGTCGTAGAAATACCAGCCGCGCTGCTCGCGCCGCAGTCCCGCGGCCTCCTCGGCCGTCTGTGCCCGCACGGTGCCGGTGCCCACCCGTGCCCTCGCTTCCCCGCTGAAGTGCCGTGCGAAGGCGCGGCCCGGTCGCTCCGGGCGCTCAGACCCAGACGCCGCGGTCCTCCATGACCTTGCGCAACATGTCGATGTGATCGGTCATGATGCCATCGACACCCAGGTCCAGGAGCCGGTGCATCCGCTCCGGGTCGTTGATCGTCCACACGTGCACCTGCAGTCCGCGCGCGTGGGCGGCGCGGACGAAGCGGTGGTCGACCACCGGGACGCCCGACTGGGCCTCGGGCACCTGCGCGGCGACGGCGGATCTGCGCACCGCGGCCGGCAGCCCCCAGGAGCGCAGGCGCAGGTTGAGTACCCCGCGCGTGCCGAACGAGGTGGCCAGGCGAGGCCCGGCCAGCCGCTGTGCCCGCAGCACCCGCGCCTCGGAGAAGGAACCCACGCAGATCCGGTCCCAGGCCTCCGTGCGCTCGACCAGCTCCAGCAGGGGCCGCAGGGCCGGTTCCGCCTTGACGTCCACGTTCCAGCGGACCTCGGGGAAGGTCTCCAGCAGCTCTTCGAAGAGCGGTACCGGTTCCCGCCCTCCCACGCGCGCGTGCCGTACGTCCTCCCAGGGCAGGTCGGCGATGCGGCCCGCCCCGTCGGTGAGCTGGTCCAGGGTCGCGTCGTGGAACGCGACGAGCAGTCCGTCCGCCGTCGCGTGCACGTCGGTCTCGATGTACCGGTAGCCCATCTCGACCGCGCGCCGGAACTGGGCCACGGTGTTCTCCAGCCCGTCGGCGGCCCCGCCGCGGTGGGCGAAGGCGATCGGGCCGGGGTGGTCCAGGTAGGGGTGGCGTACGGGCGGCGTCATGGTGCTCACGAACGCAGTATCACCCCTCCCGGTGGCCGCTCGGCAACGACCGTGCTGCCGCCCGATGCCGCGGGAACGGCGAACATGCGCAGGAACAGCTGGGCCAGCGGCCCGATGGACAGCGCGTAGAGGAGGGTGCCGAGACCGATCGTGCCGCCCAGGACGAAGCCGGTGACCACCACCGCGACCTCGACCGCCGTCCTCATCAGGCGGACCGAGCGGCCGGTGCGCCGGTGCAGCCCGGTCATCAGACCGTCGCGTGGACCCGGCCCGAAGCTCGCCGCGATGTACAGGCCGGTCGCCACGCCGTTCAGGACGATGCCGGCCACCAGCAGCGGGATCCGTACGGCGAGGCCGTGCACGTCCGGGAGCAGGGCGAGGGTGCCGTCCATGGCGAGGCCGACGACGAAGACGTTCGAGACCGTGCCGAGGCCGGGCCGCTGGCGCAGCGGGATCCACAGCAGCAGTACCGCCGCCCCCACGACGATCGACACCACGCCGATGGTCGTCCCCGTGAGTTCGGCCAGCCCCTGGTGCAGCACGTTCCAGGGCTCCAGGCCCAGGCCCGACGCCACGAGGAGGGCGGAACTCGCGCCGTACAGCGCGAGCCCTGCGTACAACTGCGTCAGCCGTCGTCCGAGACTGCCGGAAGCGGACACGACATACCCCCCTGGGTGGTGGCGGTGGCCTGATGCATGACACTCTGTGGCGTGGGATGAAACCACATCCAGGGCCAATTCTGGGAAGGTGGACTGATCGTCATGGCGCAGTGGACCTCGGCCGTGGGAGCCGCACAGCTCGCGCGGCAGCTCAGCTCCCAGCAGGACCGCCCGGCCGGCCCTGGCACGCGCCGTCCGCCCGCCTACCGCGCCCTCGCCGACGGCATCCGGCTCCTGGTGCTCGAGGGCCGGGTCCCCGTGGCCGCCCGCCTGCCCGCCGAACGCGAACTGGCCCTGGCCCTCTCCGTCAGCCGCACCACGGTCGCGGCCGCCTACGAGGCACTGCGCAGCGAGGGGTTCCTGGAGTCCCGGCGCGGCGCGGGCAGCTGGACCGCCGTGCCGGCGGGCAACCCGCTTCCCGCGCGCGGTCTGGAACCGCTGCCCCCGGAGGCCCTCGGTTCGGTGATCGACCTGGGCTGTGCCTCGCTCCCGGCCCCCGAGCCGTGGCTGACCCGCGCGGTCCAGGGCGCCCTCGAGGAACTCCCGCCCTACGCCCACACGCACGGCGACTACCCGGCCGGGCTGCCGGCCCTGCGCTCGATGATCGCCGAGCGCTACAGCGCGCGCGGGATCCCCACGATGCCCGAGCAGATCATGGTGACGACCGGCGCGATGGGCGCCATCGACGCGATCTGCCACCTGTTCGCGGGCCGCGGTGAGCGCATCGCCGTCGAGTCGCCGTCCTACGCGAACATCCTCCAGCTGATGCGGGAGGCGGGGGCGCGCCTCGTGCCGGTCGCCATGGCCGAGGGGCTGACCGGCTGGGACATGGACCGCTGGCGCCAGGTCCTGCGCGAGGCCGCGCCCCGGCTCGCCTACGTGGTCGCCGACTTCCACAATCCGACCGGCGCGCTCGCCGACGAGGACCAGCGGCGCCGGATGGTGGACGCGGCGCGTTCGGCCGGGACCGTCCTCGTGGCCGACGAGACGATGAGCGAACTGTGGCTCGACGCGGAGGTCGGGGACGGCGGGATGCCGCGCCCGGTGTGCGCCTTCGACCCGGCCGGCTCGACCGTCATCACGGTCGGCTCGGCCAGCAAGGCGTTCTGGGCCGGCATGCGGATCGGCTGGGTGCGTGCGGCCCCGGACGTGATCCGCAGCCTGGTCGCCGCCCGCGCGTACGCCGACCTCGGCACCCCGGTGCTGGAACAACTGGCCGTGAACTGGCTGTTCAGCACCGGTGGTTGGGAACAGGCCGTCGATCTGCGCCGCGCCCAGGCCCGCGAGAACCGCGACGCGCTGGTGGCGGCGGTACGCCGTGAACTCCCCGACTGGGAGTTCGAGGTCCCCAGGGGCGGCCTGACGCTGTGGGTCCGCGCCGGCGGGCTCTCGGGCTCGAGACTCGCCGAAGTGGGGGAGCGGGTCGGGGTCCGCGTCCCCTCGGGACCGCGCTTCGGCGTCGACGGCGCCTTCGAGGGCTACGTCCGCCTTCCGTTCACCGTGGGAGGTGCGGTGGCCGAGGAGGCGGCGGTACGACTGGCATCCGCGGCCCGCTTGGTGGAGACGGGCGCGAGCGGGGGCACGGAGGCGCCGCGGACGTTCGTGGCGTAGCGGTCGTGGCCGCGCCCGGCCCGCGCTTCGACTGCGGCCGGTGGTTGCTGGTCGGGCCGTTCACCAGGCTCCCGGGAGGTGCAGGGGACCGGCCGGCCGCCGCTGGTCGGCCGCCGGCCTCGGCCCTCCTCGACGAGCTGTCCGGGCCGGCCGAGCACCCCGAGGGGCGCGGCCACATCGTGGTGGACGAGGCGCAGGACCGCTCGCCGATGGAGCGCCGGGCGATCGGCCGCCGGGCCGCCTTCGGATCGCCGACGCTGCGCCGCTCACGAACTCTCGGCCGCCACAGCCCCCGCGGCCAAGGGCGCCGCCTCGACGGACTCGACCGGCGCCGCCTCGACGGACTTCACGGGCGCCGCATCGACGGGGGCCGTACGCGGCGGCAGCAACGACTGAACCGCCTGCCGATCCGCCTCACTGGTCGCGTCATCGTAGGGATCCGGAGTCGACGGCACCTGAAGCCGGTGCACCGGCCCCCTTCCCAGCCGCGCGTACCCCCGCCCGGGCGGCACCTGTGCCAGCGGCGTCGTGTGGGGCGGCGCCCCCAGCACCGCCCGCACCTGATCGGGCGCCGCCGGTCCCAGCACGACACGCGCGCGCGTGTGCTGCCGCACCGCGTCGCTCAGAACCTCCGCGCTGTCGAACTGCTCGGCCACGGCCACGGTCACGTTCGCCGCGCGCCCGTGCCGCAGCGGCATCTGCAGCAGCGTCTGCGGGTCCCGGCGCCCGTCCGCCGCGGTGAGGTGGGTGAAGACGGTCGGCCGGTCCAGGAGGAGCCACAGCGGGCGCCGGGTGTCCTCGGGCGGTGGGTCGCCCGCCTGCCGGGCCCGGTTGATGGCGATGAGCCGCCGCTCGGTCTCCTGCGCTGCCCACTCCAGGCTGGCCAGCGCACCGGCCGGCGAGCACTCCACGGCCAGCACGCCGTCCCGGCCGATCAGGCAGGTGTACTCGCCGGTGCCGCCGCCGTCGACGATCAGCACGTCGCCGTACTGGAGCGCCTGCAGGGCGATCGAGCGCAGCAGCGTCGAGGTGCCGCTGCCGGGGTGGCCCATGGCCAGCAGGTGCGGCTCGGTGGAACGCAGGCCGGTCCGCCAGACGACCGGCGGGATGTCGCGCTGTTCGTCCCCGTAGGAGAGGGGCAGCGTGCGCTGGACCTCGCTCGGGTCGGTGAAGCCGAGGACCGTCTCGCCCGGCGCGGTGACGAAGCGCTGGGCGGCGATGTCGGTGGGCAGGGGTGCCAGGACGGTCACCGTGAGCCGGTTGCCCTCCTCGTCCCACGCGAAGTGGTACTCGCGGCCCCGTCCGGCCTTCGCGGTGAGCAACTGCTCGATCCGCGCGCGGGCCTCGGGCTCGCCGTCCGGGAAGTACGCGGGGTAGCGGATCACGAGGTGGCCGACGCGCCCGCCGTCGTCGAACTCGTGTGTCTCGAAGGCCTTCTCCCACTCCCCGCCGTGCGCGTACAGCGGCGCCGGGTCCTCGGCGGTGGTGAAGTAGGGCACCAGCGCCTCGTACAGGGACCGGAGCCGCTCGGCCTGCGACTCGTCCGGCCCTTCGGGCGCCGGTGGGGTGCGGTCGCGGCCCTGCCAGGCCGCCGCCGCCATCAGGGTGATCGCGGCGAGCAGCGGTCCGTAGGGCACCAGTGCCACGACCAGGACCAGGGAGGCCGCCAGGAACAGCAGCGGCCCACGCTTGTCCTTGGGCGTCTCGGCCCACCTGCGCCGTCCGGCCGAGGCCAGCCGGCGCAGCCCGCGCGAGACGGTGATCAGCGGGTGCAGGACGTCGGTGGCGCTGTCGGCCGCCGTCCGGGCCAGCTCCCGGCTCCGGGCGATCTGCGTCCGGGCGATCTGCGCGCTGTCTTTGCTCAGAATGCGGGGGAGAGGGCGCCGGGCCACTGCTGTCTCCTGATGGTGCGTCGGGGGTGGGCGTCAGAACTTGAGGCCGCCGAGGAGGCTCGCCAGACTCTCGCCGCCGGCCTTGATGCTCGGAGCGATGGCCGTGCTCGACAGGTAGAACCCGAACAGGGCCGAGACCGTGGCGTGCGAGCCCTTGAGGCCGTCCTTGCGGAAGAAGAGGAAGACGATGACGCCGAGCAGGAACACGCCGGACAGGGAGAGGATCATTTGGGGCCTCCTGGTGTCGAAGGGGACAGTCACCCTGAGTTCTTCCAGGATCACAGCATGTGTCTATACGATAAAAGGTGCAACTGGGTGAATTTCTTTCTATTTCCGCCAGGTGGGGGAGTCCCTCAGTGGGCCGGTTGAGCAGGGCGCTTGCGTCCTGCGGGGTCAGCGATGATCTTTACCTCGGGCACATCGGGTCATGTGAGGCGCGAGCCAGTACCCTTGCGATTCACCTGAACGGTTGTAGGAGAGGTGGTCCGGCCGATGAGTGAAGCCCCCGACCCCGAGGTCGTGGAGCTGGCGACCAAGATCTTCGATCTGGCCCGGAAGGGGCAGACGGAGGAGCTCGTGGCGTACGTCGACGCGGGCGTTCCGGCCGACCTCACCAACGACCGTGGCGACACTCTGGTGATGCTCGCCGCCTACCACGGTCACGCCGACGCGGTGCGTGCCCTGCTCGCCCGGGGCGCGGAGGCCGACCGGATCAACGACCGGGGCCAGACCCCGCTCGCGGGGGCCGCCTTCAAGGGTGAGACGGAAGTGATCAAAGCCCTCCTGGAGGGTGGCGCCGATCCCGCCGCGGGTACTCCCTCGGCCGTCGACACGGCGCGCATGTTCGGCAGGACGGAACTCCTGGAATTGTTCGGCGCACACTGATGCGAACGTCCTGACCAGGTACGACAAGGAAAACGGGGGAGGCGGTAAAGGGCCGCCGGAAATACGGTCGCGGCAGCTCACAGCGCGGGTCATCATGACGACGTGATTCACGGACGCGATGGCCGGGCAGGTGTTGCCGCACCGCGCGGGCCGTGATGCGGTCCGCATGGGCCACCGACGAGAGGCAGAGAGATGGTCTACAGCAAGCAAGAGACGGCGGGCCCTCCGACGTTGTGTCACGCGGCCAGGTAATGCGTGTTTCCCGGTTGCGTCGACGCTTGATGTGAGGCTGTTTCCCATGTTCGATCCGGTCATAGCGCCCAGCGGTACGCTGCTCGGCCTGCTTCAGCGGGGCCGCGGCGACGGCACGCTGCACGCGCTCACCGCCCCGCGCGCGGAAGCGCTCGCGGCCCTGAACCACTGTGTGCTCCGCGACCCCCGCCACGACTGGCAGGTGGAGAACCGCTCCCTTTACTACGCCCGGCTCTACCTCGACCTGAACGGCGAGCTGGACGCCATCGAGGCGCACCTCTTCGACTCCGAGGACGTCCTCGACGACGACGAGTCCCGTACCGGTCTCGCCCTGGCCGTCCTCGGGCACCTCGCCTCCTACGGCAGGCGGGACGCGCTCCACATGCTGCGCAGGTACGCCGCCCACGGATCCAACTGGGCCTGGGCCCTGGACGAGCTGGCCCTCAGGGACGACGACGCGGGCCTGCGCGCCCTCGCCGCCCCCGTACTGGCCCGCTTCCCCACCGACCCCGAGGGCGAGGCCGAGCTGGCCGCCGCCGTACGCGACGCCTTCGAGCCGAGGCCCTGGCGGCTGTGGGCCGAGGATCCGCGCGAATCGATCGCCACGCGCGTGCGTGCCGCTCATGAAACCGGCTGTTTCGACCGCTGGCAGCGCCAGATGCGGCCCACCGGGCCCCGCCCGGGGTGGAGCGTGCGAGCGGTCTTCGAGTGGGCCCAGCAGGGCCTCGAACGCGGTGCCGCCCTCCATGTGCCGGCCGCCCGCTGCCTGGTCGCCGTGGCCGGCCCCGAGGACCGGCCGGAGATCCTCCTGGCCGCGAGGGCAGGCACCGACGGCGCCCGCTGCACGGCACTGCGCTACCTCGCCGACAGCAACGACCCCGGCGCCCTCCACCTGATCGAGGCAGCGGTCGCCGACGGGCCGACGGTCGTCGTGGAGGCCGCCGTCGACGCCTTCGAACGGATGCGCAGCATCGCCGCCGTCAACCGCGCGCGCGGCTGGGCCCAGCGCCCCGACGCCCTCGGCGCCGCCGCCGGACGCATGCTCGCCTGCCGCGGCGGAGCCAAGGACCGCGCCCTCGTCCTCGGGGCCCTGCGCGAGGCCGTACGCGGCGAGGGCCCCGATGCGCCCACCCTGTGGACGCTGGTCGACGGCACCGGACGCCTCGGCATCGCCTGCGCGGCCCCCGTGCTGCGCCACATCTACCGGGAGACGGCCTCCTCCCATCTCCGCGGCCGCGCCGCCCGCGCCCTGGCCGCCACCGACCCCTCCTTCGCCACCGGATTCGCCGTCGAGTGCCTGTGGGACTGCGAGGAGACCACCCGGGAACTTGCCGCCCGGCACGCCGAGACCGGTGACGCCCGGGTCGTCGAACGACTCCGCCGACTCGCCGCCGACCCGGCCGAGGAGGCCGAGGTACAGACAGCGGTCCGCAGCCGCTTCGGACCGGACGCACAGACCATGTGACCCCGGCCGGGCATCGCTCTGCCCACGTCTCGCACGTCTGCGCAGGCCAACGCACCCGGACGCGCCGGAGTCCGCCCGGAGCGTGAACACGGGGCGACCCGCAGGTCAGGCGGACATGGCGGCCGTCTGACCTGCTCGGGTGTGCAGTCCAACGCTCATGGGACGTTCCCCGTCCGGAAAGATCGACGTTGACGCGCCCACGTCCAGCGCGGCGACAACACCCGTATGCGTGTCGTCATAGTGACCGAATCCTTTCCCCCCGATGTGAACGGCGTCGCCCACTGCGCGCTCCAGACCGCCCGGCACCTCGTGGATCGCGGTCACCTCCCGCTCGTCGTCGCGCCGGCCACCGCGCCCGGCACCAAGGTCGACGCCCTCGAGGCGCCGTGCCCCGTCGTCCGTGTCCCCTCACTCCCGCTCCCCGGCTACCCCCAGGTCCGCGTCGCCCTCCCCAGCCGGCGCCTCGCCGCTGCGCTCACCGAGCACCGCGCCGACGTGGTCCACCTGGCCAGCCCCTTCGTCCTCGGCGTCCGCGGCATGGCGGCCGCCGCCCGGCTCGGCATCCCGGCCGTGGCCGTCTACCAGACCGACCTGGCCGGATACGCCCGTACGTACATGGGCGCCGGAGAGGCGGCCGCCTGGCGCCGGATCCGCTCCGTGCACGCCGCCGCCGACCGCACCCTCGCCCCGTCCAGCGCCGCCGTGCACGACCTGGAGGCGCACGGTGTGCCCCGGGTGCGGCTGTGGCCACGCGGCGTCGACACCGTCCGTTTCCGGCCGGACCACCGCGACGAGGCGCTGCGCCGCGAACTGGCCCCGAACGGCGAGCTGATCGTCGGCTACGTCGGCCGACTGGCCCCCGAGAAGCAGGTCGAACTCCTGGCGGGCGCCTGCGGGCTGGACGGCGTCCGGGTCGTGGTGGTCGGCGACGGCCCCAGCCGGGCCCATCTCACCGAGGCCCTGCCCGGCGCGGTCTTCCTGGGCCGCCGGACCGGAGACGAGCTCGCCCGGATCTTCGCCTCGCTCGACCTGTTCGTGCACACCGGCCCCTTCGAGACCTTCTGCCAGACCGTCCAGGAGGCCATGGCCAGCGGGGTGCCGGTGGTCGCGCCCGCCGCCGGCGGCCCGCTCGACCTGGTCGCCCACCGCCGCACCGGACTGCTCGTCCCGCCGCGCGACGCGGTCGTCGTACAGGAGGCCGTGGGCACCCTGGCCGCCGACCCGGCGCTGCGGACCGCGTACGGCGCCGCCGGGCGGGCCATGGTCGAGGGGCGTACCTGGGCCGCCGTCGGCGACCAGCTGATAGCGCACTACGACGACGTGCTCGCGGCACGGAGGACGGCGGTGGCGGCATGACCGGCGCATCCCTGCGCATCGTCCGGCTCGCCAACTTCGTCACCCCGGCCTCCGGCGGCCTGCGCACGGCCCTGCGCGAACTGGGCCGGGGTTTCCGGGCCGCGGGCCACGAGCCGGTGCTGATCGTGCCGGGCGAGCGGCACACCGACCGCGACACCGAACAGGGACGGGTCATCACCCTGCCCGGACCGGTGCTGCCCGGCACCGGCGGCTACCGCGTCCTGGCCGACAAGCGGCGCGTGGCCGCCCTCCTGGAGGACCTGGCCCCCGACCGCCTGGAGGTCTCCGACCGCACCACCCTGCGGTGGACCGGCCGCTGGGCCCGCCGCGCGCGCGTGCCCTCCGTGATGGTCTCCCACGAGACCGCCGACGGCGTGCTGCGCACCTGGGGCCTGTCCGAGAACCTCGCCCGGCGGACCGCCGACACCCTCAACACCCGTACCGCACACGTCTACTCGAGGGTCGTGTGCACGACGGAGTTCGCCGAGCGCGAGTTCGTACGAATCGGCGCGCGCAACGTCGTACGCGCTCCCCTCGGCGTCGACCTGATGGAGCGCCACCCCGCGCTGCGTGATCCGGGGCTGCGCGCACACCACGCGGGCGGGGACGAGGCGCTCCTCGTGATGTGCTCCCGGCTCTCCGTCGAGAAGCGGCCCGGCACGGCCCTGGACGCCCTGGAGGCGCTGCTGCGGCGCGGGCGGCGGGCGGTGCTCGTGGTGGCCGGGGACGGCCCGCTGCGGGCGCGGCTCGAGCAGCGCGCCCGGCAGCGCGGGCTGCCGGTGACCTTCCTCGGTCACGTCTCCGGCCGGGCCGTGCTCGGCGCGCTCCAGGCGTCCGCCGACGTCTGCCTGGCGCCCGGGCCCGCCGAGACCTTCGGGCTGGCCGCACTGGAGGCCCTGGCGTGCGGGACGCCCGTGGTGGCGAGCGCGTCGTCGGCGCTGCCCGAGGTGATCGGCTCCGCGGGGGCGGCGGCCGCCGACCGCGCCGAGGCGTTCGCGGACGCCGTCGAGATGATCCTGTCGCGCTCCGAGCACGAGCGCAGGGAGGCGGCACGCGCGCGTGCGGAGTGCTTCGGCTGGGGAACGGCGGTCGAGGCGTTCCTCGCGGCGCACGACGCGGAGGTCCTCGGGCGGCAGGACGCGCCGGCCCGGCCCGGCGCCCGGGAGGGCGTATGAGACCCGTCCGCTTCGTGGCGCTCGGGGACTCGCTGACCGAAGGCGTGGGCGATCCCGCCGGGGACGGATGGCGGGGCTGGGCGGTGCTGCTGTCCGGTGGCCTCGCCGAGGACGCCGGACAGGTGGAGTTCACCAACCTCGCGGTCAGCGGGGCGCAGACCCGCGACGTACTCGAACGGCAGACACCGGCCGCTCTCGAGCTGCGCCCGGATCTGGTGTCGGTGGTCATCGGCGTCAACGACACGCTGCGCCGCACCTTCGACATCCAGGCGGTGGCCACTCGGCTCGACGCGGTGTACGCGGCCGTCACGAGCCAGGGCGCCACTCTGCTCACCGCCTGCCTGCCCGACCCCGGCGCGATGCTGGGACTCCCCGGCGCCCTCGCCCGCCCGCTGGCCCGCCGGCAGCGGGCGGTCAACGCGGTCGTCCACGCGCTGTCCGACCGGTACGGGGCCGTCCACCTGCACGCCTCGCAGGGCGCCTGGCTCACCGACCGCGCCCTGTGGAGCGCGGACCGGCTGCATCCGGGTGAGCGCGGCCACCGGCAGTTCGCCGTCCGCTTCCACGCCCTGCTCACCGCGGCCGGCCTGGCCACCGGGTCGCCGCCGTCGTCCGAGCCGGAGTTCCCCGTCCCGACCCGCTCGGCGAGCCTGTGGTGGCTCGCCACCGCCGGCACCGGCTGGGTGGTCCGGCGCTGCAACGATCTGCTGCCACAGCTGCTGCGGCTGGCCGCCGACGAACTGCGGCACCGGGCGCGCGGCACCAGCGTCCGCCTCGACCTGCGCGCGTCCGCCGCGGTGTCCGAGGCGCTGGCCACGCTGTCGATGGCGGAGCCGGGCTCCGGCGCCGAGGCTCAGCGGCGCCGCACCGGCACGAACCTGACCGGGGTGCCCGGCACCGCCTGCGCGGCCGCCGGGAGGTCGGCGGTGCGGACCACCGCGATCACCGGGTAGCCCCCGGTGGTCGGATGGTCGGCCAGGAAGACCAGCGGACGGCCGTCCGGCGGGACCTGGACCGCGCCGAGCACCATGCCCTCGCTGGGGAGTTCACCGGTCCTGGCCCGTTCCAGGGCGGGCCCCTCGGTGCGCAGGCCGATCCGGTTGCTCGCCGGGGACACCCGGTACGGGCACGTGGTGAGATTCCGGACCGCCCGCGCCGTGAACCAGTCGTCGCGCGGTCCCAGGGTCACCCGGAGCACGAGTTCGGCCGGCGGACAGGGCTGCGGGACGGCGTCCACGCGCGCGGGAGGGCCGGCCGGGGCGCCGAGCGGCAGGACCGTGCCGTCCGTGAGCGGGGCGGGGCCGAGGCCGGACAGCAGGTCCGTGGCACGGCTGCCGAGGACCGGTTCGACGGCGATGCCGCCGGACACGGCCACATAGGCGCGTACGCCGGCCACGGCGGCCCCCACCTCCAGCAGCGCACCGGCGGGTACGGCGACCGGGGTGGCCCAGGCCGCCGGGCGGCCGTCCACCGTGACGGGGCAGGGTGCGCCCCCGACCGCCACGGTGACCGTCGAACGGGGGCGCAGGGCACAGCCGTTGAGCGTGGTCTCCAGAACGGCCGCGTCCGGCGGATTGCCGGCCAGCCGGTTGACGAGGGCCGTCGTGTGCGGGTCGAGCGCCCCGGAGCGGGGCACGCCGAGATGCGCGTACCCGGGCCGCCCGCGGTCCTGCACGGTGGTCAGCGCCCCGGCCCGTACGACGACGAGCGCACGGTCGGTCATGCGTGCTCCGCCGGTACGAAGCGCACGCGGGTGCCCGGTGAGAGCAGCGCGGCCGGTACGCGCGCGTGGTTCCACAGCACCGCCTCCGTCGTGCCGATCAGCTGCCAGCCGCCGGGCGAGGAGCGTGGGTACACGCCCGTGTACGGCCCTGCCAGCGCCACGGCACCGGCGGGGACGGAGGTGCGCGGCGTGGCCCGGCGCGGGACGTCGTAGCGCGCGGGCAGCCCCGTGAGGTACCCGAAGCCGGGCGCGAACCCGCAGAAGGCCACGGTGAACTCGGTGCCCGCGTGGATCCGGGCGGCCTCGCGCTCGGACACCTCCCAGTGGGCGGCGACCTCGGCGAGGTCCGGGCCGTCGTAGCGCACCGGCAGTTCGATCAGCTCCCGCGCGCGTGAGGGAGAGGGCGGAACCACGGAGGACGCCAGTTCGGATGCCCAACGGACCGGATCGGCCAGGCCGTCGAGCAGGACCGTACGCGCCGCCGGGACGATCTCGCGGACGGCCAGTGAGCCCTCCGCACGGCGGCGCAGCAGCTCCGCGTGCAGGGCCTGCGCCTCCGCGCCCGAGGCCAACTCCACCAGCAGCGCGTCGTCGCCGACGGGCAGCGCCCTCATGCGAAGGCCTCCACCCGCACGCCGGCCGCCACCAGCCGCTCGCGCACCCGGCGGCCCAGTTCCACCGCGCCCGGCGTGTCACCGTGCAGGCACAGCGAGCGGGCGCGGACCTCGATGCGCGCGCCGGAGTGTGCGATGACCGCCCCGGAGCGCGCGAGGCTCACCGAGCGCTCCACCACGGTGTCGGGATCGGTCACCACGGCACCGTCCGTGCCGCGGGGCACCAGCGTGCCGCGGTCGGTGTAGGCGCGATCGGCGAACGCCTCCGTGACGGCCGGCAGACCCGCCTTCGCGGCCAGCTCCAGCAGCCGCGAGCCGGGCAGGCCGAGCACCGGCAGCGAACCGTCGGCCAGGAGCACGCCGTCGACCACCGCCGCCGCCTGCTCCTCGTCTTCCACGACCCGGTTGTAGAGCGCGCCGTGCGGTTTGACGTACGCCACGCGCGCGCCCGCCGCCCGGGCGAACACCTCCAGGGCGCCGATCTGGTAGGCCACTTCGGCCGCCAGCTCGGCGGGCGGCACGTCCATCGCGCGCCGCCCGAACCCGGCGAGGTCCCGGTAGGAGACCTGCGCGCCGATCGTCACCCCGCGTTCGGCTGCCAGCTCGCAGACCCGGCGCATGGTGGCCGCGTCCCCCGCGTGGAACCCGCAGGCGACGTTGGCGCTGCTGACGACGGACAGCAGCTGCTCGTCGTCGGTCAGCCGCCAACGGCCGAAGCCCTCGCCGAGGTCGGCGTTCAGATCGATCGCGGTCATGGTCTTCCGTGTCTCCGGTCCTCGTGTGCTGGGTGGTGCGCGGTCGGTGTCAGTCGACGCCGACCACGCGGTATTTGCTCGTCAGTCGACGCCGACCACGCGGTACTGCTCGTCGCGCGCGTCGGTCAGGAACATCTGGCCCGGGGCGTGGGTGATGGCGAACGGCGGCCGGGAGGCCATCACCGCCGCCTGCGGGGTGACCCCGCACGCCCAGAACACCGGGATGTCGTCGGGCGCGGCGTCGACCGGGTCGCCGAAGTCGGGACGGCCGAGGTCCTCGATGCCGAGGGCCGCCGGGTCGCCGCAGTGCACCGGGCCGCCGTGCACGGCCGGCAGCAGGCCGCTCTCCCGGATCGCCGTGCCCAGGTGCTCCGGCGGCACCGGGCGCATCGACACCACCATCGGACCGTGCAGCCGGCCCGCCGGACGGCACTGTCTGCTGGTCACGTACATCGGCACGTTGCGGCCCTGCTCCACATGCCGGATCGGCACCCCGGCCCCGGCCAGCGCCCACTCGAAGGTGAAGCTGCACCCCAGCAGGAACGACACCAGGTCGTCGCGCCAGTGCGCACGCACGTCGGCCGGCTCCTCGACCAACTCGCCGTCCCGCCACACCCGGTAGCGCGGCAGATCGGTGCGCAGGTCCGCGCCCTCGGCGAGGACGGTGGTGGCGGAGCCCGCGTCCGTGACGTCCAGCACCGGACACGGCTTCGGGTTGCGCTGACAGAACAGCAGCATCTCGTACGCCCAGTCGGCCGGCACCGAGATCAGGTTGGCCTGAGTGTGGCCCGCCGCGACGCCGGCCGTGGGACCTGCCAGGCCCTCGCGGAAGCGGGCCCGTGCGGTTTGGGGGCTCCACGCGTGCGCGTGCTCGTGGACAAGGGTCACGGGCCGGTCCTCGGTACGGTGCACCCGCGTCACGCCAGCTCCTTCCCGCGCGTCTCCGGCAGCCCGAGCAGCGCCAGTGCCGCGAGGCCGTAGCCGATCGCGCCGAAGACCAGCGCACCGCCCACGCCCCAGCCGTCGGCCAGGAAGCCCACCAGGGTGGGGAACACCGCGCCCACCGCGCGGCCCGTGTTGTACGTGAATCCCTGCCCGGTGCCGCGCACCGCCGTCGGGTACAGCTCGCTGAGGTAGGAGCCGAAGCCGCTGAAGATCGCCGACATGCAGAAGCCGAGCGGGAAACCGAGCACCAGCAGCAGCGTGTTGGCGCCGTGCGGGATGTTCGCGTACGCCAGGACGCAGACGGCGGAGAGCAGGGCGAACAGCCAGATGTTGCGCCGCCTGCCGAGGCGGTCGGTGAGGTGGCCACCGGTCAGATAGCCGAGGAAGGCCCCGGAGATCAGGAAGGTCAGATAGCCGCCGGTGCCGACGACGGACAGGCCGCGTTCGGTCTTCAGGTACGTCGGCACCCAGGTCGCCAGCGTGTAGTAGCCGCCCTGCACACCCGTGGACAGCAGGCCCGCGAAGACCGTCGTGCGCAGCAGCCCCGGGTCGTCGGCCGTGCCGGGCCGGAAGATGGCCGCGAACGAGCCGCGCTGCGGGCTGCGTTCGCGGGCCGCGGCCGCCTCGGGCGCGTCGTGCACGCGGCGGCGCAGCCACACCACGAGCAGCGCGGGCAGCGCTCCGGTCCAGAACATGATGCGCCAGGCCAGGTCGTCGCCGGCGAAGGAGAAGACCAGCGTGTAGACGATCGCGGCCAGCGCCCAGCCGACCGCCCAGGAACTCTGGACCGCGCCGAGCGTACGGCCCCGGTGCCTGGCGCTCGCGTACTCGGCGACCAGGATCGCCCCGACCGCCCACTCGCCGCCGAAGCCGAGGCCCTGGAGGGCGCGGAAGACCAGCAGCGTCTCGTAGTCGGGAGCGAAGCCGCACGCCACGGTGAAGACGGCGTACGTGACCACGGTGATCATCAGTGCCCGGACCCGGCCCACCCGGTCCGCGACGACGCCCGCCACGGCACCGCCGACCGCGGAGACCACCAGCGTGACGGTGGTGAACAGGCCGGTCTGGCCGCTGTCGAGGCCGAAGTGGGCCGCGAGCGCCACCATGCTCAGCGGCAGCGTGAAGTAGTCGTAGGAATCCAGGGCATATCCGCCGAAAGCTCCGGCGAAGGCGCGCCGACCGCGCGGGCCGAGGGCGCGCAGCCAGCCGAACGCGCCGTCCTCGGCGGCGCGTTCACCTGGTGCGGGGCGTACGCCTGGCGGAGCGGACCGGGGCGGAGGAGTCGTGCTCATGGGCACCTCGCAGAGAGGGGACGGAGGGTGCGGGGAACTGAGCAGTGCCGTGCGGAAGCCGGCAGGTGTGCCGTGCGGAGCACCGTAGAGGATCGTTCAACGATCCTTCAATACCCACGTTGTTTCGTTCCTGGGTCTGCGATTGAATTCCGGGCATGGCAGAGCAGCTGTCGGGACTGGCCGACGACCGCGCCCTCCTGGGTCGGACCAGCACCGCCGAACGGGTCTCCGACATCCTCCGCAGCCGTATCGCCGAGGGCTATTTCCCGCCGGGGACCCGCCTGTCCGAGGACGCCATCGGCGGCGCGCTCGGGGTCTCCCGCAACACCCTGCGCGAGGCGTTCCGGCTGCTCACCCACGAGCGGCTGCTGGTCCACGAACTCAACCGCGGTGTCTTCGTCCGGGTTCTGACCGTGGAGGACGTCGAGGACATCTACCGCACCCGGGCCCTGGTCGAGTGCGCGGTCGTCCGGGGCCTCGGCGAGCCGCCGTACGGGCTCGACGGCCTGGCCGCCGCCGTCACCGAAGGACAGCTGGCCACCCATGAGAATGACTGGAAAGCACTGGGTACGGCCAACATCCACTTCCACCGGGAACTGGTCGCGCTGGCCGGCAGCGAACGCACCGACGAGCTGATGCGCAGTGTCTTCGCCGAGCTGCGGCTCGCCTTCCACGTCGTGGACGACCCGCGCCGGCTGCACGAGCCGTACCTCGCCCGCAACCGTCAGATCCTGCAGGCCCTCCAGGCCGGGGACCGGCGCGGGGCGGAGCGGCTGCTGCAGACCTATCTCACGGACTCGCTGGAGCGGGTCGTCGAGGTGTACCGGCGACGGGTCGGTGAGGACGGCGCCGGCGCCTCCTGAGCCTCTGTGACGACCGTCGCTTCTGCGTCGTTTGGGTCGTTGTCAGACCGAGGACCTAGTCTGTGCACCGTGACTTCGCCTGCATCGACGGACAGCGTTCCGCCCCAGCTCAGCGCGGGGCCGCGCCCGGCGCCGGGCCCGGCCGCCGACGAGGGGCTGGCGCGGCGGCTGCGCGCGCTCGCCTGCACCGCGCCGCTGCACGACCTCGACGCGCGCAAGGCCAACCTGGCCGGCGAGTACTCGGTGTACGGCATGGCCGAGGTGGCCCTGGCCGCCATCGACCTGGTCACGCTGAACATGGACTTCGACACGGGCGCCGACCACGAGCAGATCGTCGCCCGGCTGATCCCGCGCATCGCCGCCCAGGCTCCGCACCGGCCCGTTGCCGAGCACGAGCGCGTGGCCCGCTGGGTCCTGGAGAACCTGATCAACGTCGGCAGCGTGGACCGGGGCTTCCGCGCGGTGTACGGCACGTTCGAGCCGGACGGCACCTACGTCCGCCGTGACTACGACTTCAAGCTCATCGAGGAGGTCCCCGGCCCTGGCGGCACGGTCTACCTGCGAACGACGGACGAGGCGGTCAACGTCCTCGTCGGCGCCCTGGACACCGACGTCACCAGCGCGCAGATCGCCGCCGAGGTCAAGCTGGAGGTGCTGATCAACCGCGGCCGCCTCGCCGACGCCCAGCTCGCCGCCGAGCAGGCCCGGTACCGCACGGTGCAGTACTCGGAGACCCTGCGCCGCGCCCTGGAGGCCACCCGGCGCAACGTCCGCGCGGTCGACTGGCTCAACGCCGTGCCCGACATGATCGCCGAGGCCCTGGACCACGTGGCCGACCGCTACCGCCACGAGAACGCCATCCTCACCAACATCCGCAGGGCTCGCGACGAGACCGAGGACCCCGAGCACAAGCGCCGCGCCGCCGAACTGGTGGACATCGTCAAGGACTGCATCCGGCGCCACACCCAGCTCCAGTCGCGCCTGCTGGAGGCCGGCCCCCTGTTCCGCGCCGAACAGGACCGGCAGGCCTTCGCCACGCCCACCACGACCTCCGGCATAGACCTGTACGGCCACCTGGTCGCGCCGGTGCTCCCGCTGCCCCTGGAGCGGGCGATCCGGGTGACGGACGCGTTCTTCACCCAGGGCACCGGGCTGCGGACGCCGGTGTCCGTGCGGGTCGGCGACCTCGTCGAGATCCTGCTGACCCCGCCGGTGGAGCGCGAGCACCTGGGCGCCGAGATGCCCGAGCCCGACCTGATCGCGACGCCGGACGACAGCCGGTTCAGCGAGGAGCAGCTGGCTGCCGCCATGGAGCTGCTGGACCTTCCGCCGGACGCGCCGCGCAGGTTGTCCGGGCTGTTGGCGGAGGCCCGGCGGACCGGCGACCCGGATCTGGCCTACCTGGTGGCCCTCCTGGCGGTGCACGCGGCCAGCCCGGCGGTGGGCACCGCCTACCGTCAGGGCGAGGAAAAGCTGCTGTTCGCCGTGGACGACGGGACCGAGCTGGACGATCCCGAGTTCGGTGGGGCCGACCTGATCGTGGGGACCGCTTTGCTGGATGCGGCCGGGATGACCGCGGATCGGACGGAGGCGGCGTGACCCGGTCAGCCGAGTGCGGGTCCGTCGTGGCCGGTCGCGCCCCGCGGCGGGACCGCACCGGGATGCGGCTCCGCGCCCCCGAGGGAGTCGCCCACCCCCACCCTTCCGAGACCGAGGAGTTGCAGTCGTGAGCGAGCACGTCGAGTGGAGCGAGGCCGAGGCCCCGGCCCCGTCGGTGACCAGCGCGGTCACCCCCGCCGACGCCGCCGACGCGGCGCGGCTCGTTGCCTTCGGCTTGCAGCCCAAGCTGCAGCCCGCCCGCGACCAGGAGTACACGGAGCTGCTGCGCCGCTACCGTGACGACCCGGCGTTCGCGCGGCTTTGCGACGCCGTCGCCGCCGGGCTCGGGCTGGTGGTGCTGGAGGTGTCCCCGCGCGCGGGGATGGCCGTGACGGCCGCCGAGGACTCGGTGTTCGCCGTCCGCATGGGCGACTACGCGCGTCGCACCGCCGCCGACTCCGCAGACCGGTTCCTGCACGGGCTGGCCCATCTCGCCCTGGCCGCACTGGCGTTCCCGCGCCCCGAGGACCTGGCCGACGACTCCTACATCGGCCGGATCACCGTCAACGGCGTCGACGCCTTCGTACGGCAGGCCTGCCGCCGTCTGGAGGAGCGCGCGGAGGAGCAGGGCGAGAACACCGATCCGGCGACCGACGCGCCCGGCCTGGAGGCCGCCTGGCGGATCTGGGCCAGACGCAGCGCGACCGGCGCCACCAAGGACGCGCGCCGGCCGGCCGCTTCCACCACAGGCATCGTGGCGAAGGCCGCGGCCTTCCTCACCGACTCGGGCTTCCTGCAGCGCACCGGGGACGACCACGGCGGCACCTACCGCACCACGGCGCGCTACCAGCTCCAGGTGCGCGACATGGCCGGCAGCGCCGCGATGGCCGAGCTGCTTGAGCTGGGCGTCGTCCCGGTCACCGACGGCACGGCCAGCCTGCTGGCCGCCGAGGACACCGAGGACCTGGAGCTGGTGGCCGACGCCGGGCTGCCGTTCCACTCCTGACGCTCCGAAGCCGCCACCGTCCCTGAACCACCGCACACTTCCGAAGACTTAACGCGAGAGTCCGCCATGTACGAGCTGTCCCGGGTCCGCCTCTACTCCATCGGGCCCGCCGGTGCGCGCTACGCCGACACCGTGCTTGACCTGCGGGGCGTGGGCGAGCCCGTGCCCGACCCGGCACCCACACAGGCGGAGTTCTTCGAGGACGAGCCGGCCGGCCCGCCGCGTCGGCCCGCGCCCGCGGGCGTGCTGTTCCTGGAGAACGGCGGCGGCAAGTCGGTGCTGCTCAAGCTGATCTTCTCGGTGATGCTGCCCGGCCACCGCAACACCCTCGGCGGCGCCAGCTCCGGCGTGCTGCGCAAGTTCCTGCTCGCCGACGACTGCGGGCACGTGGCGCTGGAGTGGCAGCACGTGCAGACCGGCGAGTGCGTGGTCGTCGGCAAGGTCAGCGAGTGGCGCGGACGCCAGGTCTCCAACGATCCGCGAAAGTTCGCCGAGGCCTGGTACTCCTTCCGGCCCGGTCCCGGCCTGAGCCTGGACAACCTGCCCGTCGCCGAGTCCACCGCCGTACGGCCGTCCGTGGAGGGCTCCTCGGGCGCCCAGGGCCGCCGCCGCACCATGAAGGGCTTCCGCGACGCCCTCACGGAGGCCGGCAAGGCGTACCCGCATCTGGAGGTGCACTGGGAGGAGATCCACGACCGCTGGATCGAGCATCTCGGCGACCTGAGCCTCGACCCCGAACTCTTCCGCTACCAGCGGGAGATGAACGCCGACGAGGGCGAGGCGGCCGGTCTCTTCGCGGTCAAGAAGGACGCCGACTTCACCGACCTGCTGCTGCGCGCGGTCACCGACACCCGCGACACCGACGGTCTCGCCGACCTCGTCAGCGGCTTCGGCAACAAACTGGGCCGGCGCGCCGAACTGATCGCCGAACGGGACTTCACGGCCGGCTCCGTGGACCTGCTCGGGCGCATCGTCGAAGCCGCCGACGCACGCTCACGCGCGCGTGACATCCACACCGGTGCCGAGCGTCGCACCCGCACACTGGCCCGGCGGCTGTCCGCACGGGCCGTGCAGGAGCGGGTGCGGGCCGCCGACCTGGCGCAGCGCGTCACGGCCGCCGCCTACGCCGTCACGCACTGCGAGGGAGCACGCGAGCGCAGCGCCCTGATCGCCGCCGAACTCGCCTACCGGCACGCCTCCCTGGCGCTCGCCGCCGCCGAGAAGTCCGCCGCCGCGCAGAAGCGCGAGCTGGCCGACGCGCGCACCCTGCACTCCGCCTGGCAGGCCGCCGAGGCCGTGCTGCGCCACCGTGCCGCCGCCGACCGGGTCGCGCGCGTGTCCGCGGCCATCCAGGAGGCCGAACGGGACGCGGCCCCGGCGCTCGCCGCCCGCGCCAAGGCCGCTTGGGACCTCGTACGGGCCCTGCACTCGGCCGCCGAGAGCGCCGAGGCCCTCGCCAACGAGGAGGAGGAGCGCTCCGCCGCGCTCCAGGAGGTCGGCGACTCCGCCTACCGCGACTCCACGGCCGCCGCCACCGAGGCCCAGCGTGCCCGCAGTGACAGCGGGCATCTGCGCCAGCGTCTCGCCGAGGTCGAGCAGGAGACGGCCGAGGCGGTGCGGGCGGGCTGGCTCGACGACAGCACGCCGGACGCCGACCCGGCCCGTGCCGCGCTCGCCGCGAGCGACGCCGAGAAGACCGCCGTGGCCGCCTGGGACGCGGCCCGTGAAGCCGCCCGCAAGGCGACCGAGCACGCCCGTGAGGCGGCCTCAGCCGAGTCCCGCGCGGAGCTGACCGCGGCCCGCGCGGCGGACGCGGCGACCGCGGCCGAGCGGTCCTACGAGGCCGAGCGGCGCCTCGCCGAGGCTCTGGCCGCCGAGGAGCGGCTCGCCGAGCTGCTGAGCCTGCCGGGCGCAGCCGCCACGGCACGGGCCGGCGTGCCGGGACCCAGGACGGCGGACGCCGACGCCTCGCCCCCGCGCGCGTCCGACTCCGCCGGGGGCACCCGTTCCCTCGCCGAGGGCCCGCTCGGCCCGGAGGAACTCGACCGTTTCGCGGACGAGTTGCGCGCACTCCTGGACGACGCCGTCTCGACCGCCGAACGCCACCTCTTCGAGCTGCGCACCGCGGCCGCCGACGACGCCCGCATCCTCGGCGCCCTCGGTGACGGCGGGCTGCTGCCGCCCGGCCCGGACGTGCTGGCCACCGTGGAGTTCCTCGGCGAGCACGGCATCCCCGCGCTGCCCGGCTGGCGCTACCTCGCGCAGGCCGTCGACCCCGCCGACCACGCGCGCGTGCTGGCCGCCCGCCCCGAACTGGTCGACGGCGTGATCATCACCGACCCGGACACGCACGCGCGGGCTCGCGAGGCGCTCCGCGACGCCGCCCTGCTGCCGCGCTCCGCCGTGGCCGTCGGCACGGCCGCAGCCCTGCTCGCCCCGACCCCGGCGCCCGACGCGACCCCCGGTGACGTCTTCCTGGTGCCTCCGAACCCGGCCATGCACGACGAGCACGCGGCCGACGAGGAGCGGCAGGCGCTGCGCGCGCGGGCCACCGAGCGCGACGAGGAGATCCGCGGTCGCGCCGCCCGCCTCGGCAAGGACCGGGAACTGGCCGCACGGCTCGCCTCCTGGCGCACCGGCTGCCCGGCCGGACGGCTCACCGAACTCGCCGAGGCCGCCCAGGCGACCCGGGAGTTCGCCGAGGAGGCCGAGGCCGAGCTGGCCGAGGCGCGCACCACGCGCGCGGAGGCCGACGAGGCCGCCGCCGAGGCCACCCGGGTCCGCGACGAGCGGCAGGAGGCCGCGCAGAAGGCCCGCCGTGCCGCCGACGCCCTCGCCGGGCTCGCCCACCGGCTGCGCGAGCGCGCGGGCTGGCAGGCCAAGCTGCGCGAACTCGCCGACGAGGCGGCCGAGTCGGAGGCGCGCGCCCAGGTCTGCCTGGACCGCGCCCGCGCGGCCGACGAGGACCGCCGCGCCGCCCAGCGCGCTGCCGACGACTCCCGCCGCACCGCGCGCGCCCTGCGCGCCGAGCGCGCCGAGATCGCCGGCGCCCCCGACGACGTACCGCAGGAGGAGGTGGACGCCCCGGAGGCGTCCCTGCCGGCCCTGCGCGAGGCCTACCGTGCCGCCTCCCAGGTGTACGAGAAGGTCGGCGTCGGAGCCGACCTGCGCGCCGAGCAGGCCCGCGCGGAGAGCGACGAGAGCGCGGCCCGCGCCGAACTCGACCGGCTCAGCAACAAGGTCCGCACCCGCGCCGAGCAACTGCTCCAGTCGCCCGAGGGATCGGACGGCCCCTCCCGGCAGGCCGCCGCGGCGCGCGCGGAGGAGCTGGTGCAGCTGCTGGAGACCCGGATGTCGACGGCGAGCGAGCAGCTCGGCCGGCTGCGCGGCGAGGTCGAGCGGCACGCACCCGAGGACGGCGAGGCCCACACCGAGCTGCCCGAGGAACTCGTGCCGCGCGACGCCGAGCACGCCCAGGCCCTCCTGCGTACCGCCACGGCCGAACTCGCCGCCCGCACCGAGGCGCTGGCCGAGGCCCGGGAGGCCCATGCCGAGCTGCTGGAGGCCCACCGGGCCGCCGAGGACGCGGCCGGCGGGTTCGACGAGATCGCCGCGATGCTCCGCGACCTGCTGCGCGAGCACATCCCGGAGGAGGAGCAGGAGCAGCCGGAGCCGTACCCCGGCAGCCTTGAGGAAGCCAGGCACTCGGCCGCCGAGGCCCGCCGATCGCTGCGCGGCTGCGCCGCCGACCTGTCCGCCGCCGAGGCCGCCGTGCGCGAGGCGAGCGACGTGCTCGTGCGGCACGCCAACTCCACGCGCTACGAGCAGGTCCGCACGCCCGCCCGCCAGCAGATCCGCGAGCTGCCCGCCTCCGCGCTGCCCGAGCACGCGCAGAGGTGGGCGGACGCCTTCGCGCCCCGACTGCGCGTCCTCACCGACGAGTTGGCGCAGCTGGAGCGCAACCGGGACTCGATCGTGGACCGGCTCAGGGGTCTGGTCGAGTCGGCCCTCGCCACCCTGCGCTCCGCCCAGCGGCTCTCCCGCCTCCCGGAAGGCCTCGGCGAGTGGTCGGGACAGGAGTTCCTGCGCATCCGCTTCGAGGAGCCCGACCGGGCCACGCTCACCGAACGGCTCGGCGAGGTCATCGACGAGGCGACGCGCGCGGCCGTCAAGAAGAACTCCGACCTGCGCCGCGACGGCATGTCCCTGCTGCTGCGAGGAGTCGCGGCGGCGCTGCAGCCGAAGGGCGTGGCCGTCGAGATCCTCAAGCCCGACGCCGTACTGCGCGCCGAACGCGTGCCTGTCGGCCAGATGGGCGACGTGTTCTCCGGTGGCCAGCTCCTGACCGCCGCCATCGCCCTGTACTGCACGATGGCCGCGCTCCGGTCGAACGACCGGGGCCGTGACAAGCACCGGCACGCGGGCACGCTGTTCCTGGACAACCCCATCGGCCGCGCCAACGCCACCTACCTGCTGGAGCTTCAGCGGGCCGTCTCCGACGCCCTCGGCGTGCAGCTGCTGTACACCACCGGCCTGTTCGACACGACTGCGCTCGCCGAGTTCCCGCTGGTCATCCGGCTGCGCAACGATGCCGACCTCAGGGCCGGGCTGAAGTACATCAGCGTGGAGGAACACCTCCGGCCCGGGCTGCCTCAGCAGCCCCGGACCGGAGAAGCGGTGCACAGCGAGATCACGGCGACACGGATGTACAAGCGGCCGGCCTGACCGTCAGGCGTCCTCCTTGATCAGGTCGGCGCACTTCTCGCCGATCATCATGGTCGTGATGCACGGGTTGACGGCGATCAGGTCCGGCATCACCGACCCGTCGGCGACCCGCAGCCCCTCGACCCCCTTGACCCGCAGTCGCGCGTCGAGCGGGGCCGAGGGGTCGTCGTCCCCGCCCATCTTCACGGTGCAGGACGGGTGGTAGACCGTGTTGTGCGTCCTGTGGATGTAGTCGAGGAGATCCTCGTCCGTCCGGACGTCCGGACCCGGAGCCAGCTCCGCCCCCGCCCAGCCGCTCAGCGCGGGCTGCGAGGCGATGCGGCGCGCCAGCTTCAGCCCGTACGTCATCACGCGCACGTCGTGCTCGTGCGTGAAGTACCGCGGATCCACCTTCGGCTTGTCCCGGTAGTCGCGCGTCCGCAGCCGCACGGTGCCGCGCGACTTCGCCTTCGTCACGTTGGGCGTCAGGCAGAACGCGTTCTCCGAGGTCGGGTAGCCCCACCGTGCGGTGTTCATGTCGAACGGCACCGAGCCGTAGTGGAACATCAGGTCGGGTCGGTCCAGGCCGGGTTCGGTGTCGTAGAAGATGCCCGCCTCCCACCACTGGGTGGACGTGGTCGTCATGGGCTGCTTCGCCTCCCACATGATCACGCCCTCCGGGTGGTCCTGGAGGTTCTCGCCGACCCCTGCCGAGTCGACCACGACGTCGACGCCGACCTCGCGCAGATGCTCGGCCGGGCCGATGCCCGACAGCATCAGCAGCTTCGGGGAGTCGATCGAGCCGCAGGAGACGATCACCTCGCGCCGGGCCCGTACCGTGCGTGTGTGCACCAGGTCGGGGTCCAGGTACTCGGCGCCCACGCACCGCCGCCCCTCCAGCACCAGCCTCTTGGCCCGCACCCCTGTCCGCACGTCGAGGTTCGCCCGTTTGCCCAGGACCGGGTGCAGATAGGCCACGGACGACGACTGGCGGACGTTGTTCTCGTCGGAGTTGATCTGGAACCAGTTGGCCCCGCGCACCACCGTCCTCCCGGCGTTGAACGGGACCGTGGGTATGCCCGCCTGCGCGCACGCCTCCAGCAGGGCCGTGCCGCACGGGTCCCCGCCCTTCAGGGTGCGCAGTTTCACCGGGCCGGTGCGCCCGTGGTGCTCGCCCGGGGCATCGTTGTTCTCCAGCCGCCGGTACAGCGGGAACAGGTCCGCCGCGCTCCAGCCGGTACACCCCTGGGCCGCCCAGTCGTCCAGGTCCTCCGCCGGAGCCCAGAAGGCGATACAGGAGTTGTGCGACGAACAGCCGCCCAGCACCTTCGCGCGCGCGTGCCGCATAAAACTGTTGCCGCTGGCCTGGGGTTCGACCGGATAGTCCCAGTCGTAGCCGGACTCCAGCAGGCCCATCCAGCGCTCCAGTTTGAGGACGTCGTCGTCGCCGACGTCACTGGGGCCCGCCTCCAGGACACACACCGTCACGGACGGGTTCTCGGAGAGCCGCGCCGCCACGACGTTGCCCGCGGTGCCGCCGCCGACCACGACGTAGTCGAACTCATCGATGCTCATGAGCAGTGACCTCCTTGGTGCCGGGATCAGTCGGCCGCGGGGGCGGCGAGGGGAGCGGCCGGGGCGGGGACGGCCTCCAGACGGTGCTCGGCGAGCACGCCGGTCCGGTGCCGCTGGACGAACCAGTAGTAGGCGTAGCCGCCACCCGCGATGACGGCGACGAACAGCACGGCGCCCCAGCGCAGGTACCAGTGGTACGGCGCGCTCGCGTTGTAGACGGCGGCCCGCGGCCAGATGAGGTTGATCGTCATGGCCGCGCCCCACACCACCGCGACGATGTTGACGAGCAGGCCCCAGCGGCCGAGCGAGAACCTGCCCGCGCCCGCCGGCTGCCACTTCCCGCGCAGCCGGGCCACCAGCATCGGCGCGGTGACGCCCAGGTAGGCGAGGTAGATCATGATGATGCCGATGCTGGTGACGACCGTGAAGATCTGCGGCTGGCGGATGTTGACCACGAGGATCGCCAGCGCCAGCACGCCGATGATCACGGCCGGCAGGACCGGGGTCTGGAAGCGCGGGCTGACCCGGGCCATCAGCGAGGACGCGGGCAGGTTGTTGTCCCGGGCCATCGCGAAGGCCAGCCGGATCGCCGCCGTGTGCACGGCCAGCGCGCACACCGTGACGGCGATGAACACGCACCACAGCATCGCCTTGCCGGCCGTCGGGCCGAGCACGTCGAGCACGATGTACTGCAGGCCGTCCGTGGACAGTTTGTCGCCCTTGAGGCTGGAGACGCTCATCAGGGCGAGCAGCAGCACCAGTCCCCCCAGGACGAAGGAGGCGACGATCGCGCGGATGATGGCTCGCGGTGCGTTGCGGGACGGATCCAGGGACTCCTCGCCGAGCGAGGCCGCCGTGTCGAAGCCGTACATGACGTACGCCGACGCCAGGGAGGCCACCAGGAACGCACCCAGATAGCCGGCCCCGTAGCCCGTCCCGGTCCCGTTCGTCTGCATGACGACCTGAGGGCCCCGGGTGATGTGGACGGCGAACAAGACGATCAATACAACGGTGGCGATCAACTCGATGAAGACGCCGGCCGTGTTGATCGTGGCCATCAGCTTGACGCCGAAAGCATTGACGAGCGTGGTGAACAGGATCAACACGGCCGCGAGGATCACCGCGTTGGTCGCCACGTCGTACTTGCCGGTGCCGTCCCCGACGAACTGGAAGGCGGACGAGATCTGCGGCAGCGTCAGCTGGTAGGCGAGCGCTACCGCCGAGATGGACACGATGGACGCGATCAGCATCATCCACCCGGCGAGCCAGCCGAGATGCGGATTGCCGATCTTCTTCGACCAGTTGTAGACCGATCCCGCCACCGGGTAGCGGGCGGCCAGTTCGGCGAAGCACAGGGCCACCGTGAACTGGCCGACGAACACCATCGGCCACGACCACCAGTAGGCGGGGCCGCCGCTGCCGTAGCCGAAGTAGAACAGCTGGAAGGTGCCGGTCAGGATCGAGATGTAGCTGATCCCGGCGGCGAAGGTGTGGAAGTTGCCGAGGGTGCGCTTGAGTTCGGGTTTGTAGCCGAACTCGGCGAGTTCGGCGTCGTCGTGGTGATGTGGACCTGGCGATTGCTCGGTGGTTGTCATGAGCGGACTCCTCGTGGGCCTGGGGGAGGGAAGGGAGTGGCTCGTGCGGGTGCCGGGGTCAGAGGGACATGCCCAGGGTCAGTCGAACCAACCCTGTGGCGACGGCGCGGTGTTGCGCCAGATGTGCTTCGTCTCGCGGTACTCGGCGAGCCCCGAGGGTCCGAGCTCACGCCCGAACCCGGACTGCTTGTAACCACCCCATTCGGCCTGCGGCACGTACGGGTGGTAGTCGTTGATCCAGACCGTGCCGAGCCGCAGCCGCGCCGCGACCCGGGCGGCCTTGCCCTCGTCGCTGGTCCACACGGCGCCGGCGAGGCCGTAGACGGTGTCGTTGGCGAGCCGGACGGCCTCCTCCTCTCCGGTGAACCGCTCGACGGTCAGCACGGGCCCGAAGGACTCCTCCTGGACTACGGTCATGCTGCTCGTGCACTCGTCCAGAACGGTCGGCAGGTAGTAGAAGCCCTCGTCGTGGCCGGGGCCGGAGGGCCGGGCGCCGCCGCAGCGCAGCACCGCGCCCTGCGCGAGGCCCTCGGCCACATAGGCCTCGACCTTCGCCCGGTGCGCCGCCGAGATCAGCGGCCCGGTCTGCGCCCGCTCGTCGAACGGCCCGCCCAGCCGGATCAGTCGCGCCCGGCGTACGACCTCGTCCACGAACCGGTCGTGCAGCGCGTCCTCGACCAGCAGCCGGGCCCCGGCCGAGCACACCTGCCCCGAGTGCAGGAACACGGCGGTCAGGGCCATGTCGACGGCCGCCTCGACGTCGGCGTCCGCGAAGACGATGTTCGGGTTCTTGCCGCCCAGTTCCAGCGCGACCTTCTTCACCGTGCCGGCGGCGGCCGCCATCAGCCGGCGGCCCGTCTGCAGACCGCCGGTGAAGGAGACCAGGTCGACGTCGGGGTGGTCGCCGAGCGGAGCCCCCGCCTCCGGACCGGCACCCAGCACCAGGTTGGCCACGCCCGGCGGCAGCCCCGCCTCCGCCAGCAGGTGGACCAGATGGATCGCGGTGTGCGGGGTCAGCTCGCTGGGCTTCAGGACGAAGGTGTTGCCCGCCGCGAGGGCCGGGGCGACCTTCCACGCGGTCTGCAGGAGCGGGTAGTTCCAGGGCGTGATCAAGGCGCAGACGCCGACGGGCTCGTACACCACCCTGCTGTCGACCTCCTCCCGCCCGGTGTCGACCACCCGCCCGGCCTCGCCCGCGACCAGTCGTCCGAAGTAGCGGAAGCAGTTCACCACGTCGTCGATGTCGTACGCGCTCTCCACCAGCCGCTTGCCCGTGTCCAGGGACTCGGCACGGGCCAGGGCGTCCTTGTCGCGGGCGAGGAGGCCGGCCACGTGCAGGAGCAGGTCACCGCGCTCCTGCGGGGAGGTGAGCGGCCAGGGGCCGGAGTCGAAGGCCCGGCGGGCCGCCCCGATCGCCTCCACCGTGTCCTTGCCGCCCGCCTCGTCCACGGTCCCCACCAGGGAGCCGTCGGCGGGACAGCGGATCTCCCGGGTGCGCCCGTCCAGGGCGCCCCGCCATGCGCCGTCGATGAACAGATCAGGCACGGCCGCCTCCGAGCTTCTCCAGGAGCCACTCGTGGAAGATCCCGATGTGGTGCTCGTTGGGGACGAGGACACCGCCCTGGCGGTACGCGCGCGAGGACATCGCGGGCTGCGTACGCTCACAGGCGTCGAAGTCCTGGACGTTGACCCGGTGGAACAGCTCCACGGACTTCGACACGTCGGCTCCGGAGGCCACCACCTCGGGCGCGTACAGCCAGTCGCACTCCACGACCGTCCGGTCCTCGGCGAGCGGGAACATGCGGTGCAGGATGACGTGGTCCGGTACGAGGTTGACGAACACGGTCGGCTTGATCGTGATGGCGTAGTAGCGGCGGTCCTGGTCGGCGCCGACCTCCGGGAGCTTGGCGAAGCCGGCGCTGCCGTCGACCGTGAAGCCCTTGATCTCCTCGCCGAACTCCGCGCCGTGGCCGACGTAGTACTGGGCCGCGTATCCGTCCGCGAACTCCGGCAGCACCTCGGTGAGTTCGGGGTGGATCGTCGCGCAGTGGTAGCACTCCATGAAGTTCTCGACGATCAGCTTCCAGTTGGCCTTGACGTCGTAGGTGACGCGCCTGCCGAGCGCGAGCGTCTCGGTGCCGTAGTGCTCGATGGCGGCCGCGTCGCCGAGCCGTTCCACGGCCGCGTACATCACCGTGTCCTCGAAGGAGGGCGGTGCGGCCGCGAGGCACACCCAGGTGTAGCCGAGCCATTCGCGCAGGGCTACCTTGATCAACCCGTACTCGACTCGATCAACATCGGGCATCTTGATCAAGTTGGGCGCGGCGATCAAGGTGCCGTCAAGGCCGTACGTCCATGCGTGGTACGGGCACTGCAGACTGCGGCGCACCGCGCCGGACTCCTCGGTGCACAGCCGCGCTCCGCGGTGCCGGCACACATTGAGGAAGGCGCGCAGTTCGCCGGTGCGGGCGCGGGTGATGAGGACGCTCTCGCGGCCCACCTGGACCGTGCGGAAAGCGCCCGGCTTGTCCAGGTCGGCGCTGCGGACCGCGCAGAACCACATGGACTCGAACAGCAGCTCCTGCTCCTGCCGGAAGACGTCCGGGTCGGTGTAGTAGTGGCCCGGCAGCGTCGCGATGAGGCTCGGGGAGGTCGGGGTCGTCGTCACGGGCGTGCTCCTGGTGTGATTGAGTTCGCCTCCGGGGCGTTCCAGCCGGTGTAGGAGACCGACCGTGCTCAGCCCTTCGGGCCTCCGCGCGCTCGGTCTCTCGACACCGGCGCGCCCCTACGGCTCAGGCGGGCGCGGTGGCGAGGCGGGCGGGGTCGAACAGGCCGATGGGGTGCGCGGTGGAGCCGGTCAGGGCCAGGTCGGCCAGGACCTCGCCGACGACCGGCACGAACTTGAAGCCGTGCCCGGAGAACCCGCAGGCCACGGTGACCGAACCGGGGTGCGCGGGGTGCCGGGCGATCACGAAGTGTTCGTCCGGGGTGTTGGAGTACATGCAGGTGGCGGCCTTGAGGAAGGTACCGGGCAGATCCGGGATGCAGCGGGACATGTGGTCCGCCATGGCCTGGATCTCGTCTTCGTGCACGGTCCGGTCGATGGTGTCCGCAGTGGTGACCCGGCCCTTCCTGAAGAAGGCGACCTTGGCGCCCAGCTCCGGGCCGTCGATGGCCGGGAAGCCGTACACCTGGACGCCGTCCGCGTCCTCCCAGATGTAGATCGGGTGGTTCCGCGGCAGGAACGGCTCGGTGCCGCCCTTCGGCTGGAACCAGTACATGACCTGCCGCTCGATGGTGAACGGCACCCCGAGATCGGTGAGCAGCTGCGGCGCCCAGGCGCCGGGGCACATCACCAGCTGGGCGGCCGTGTAGGTGTTCTCGGCCGTATGGACGCGCACACCGTCCCGGTACGGCTCCCAGCGCAGCATCGGCTCCTCGAAGTGCAGCTCGGCGCCCTGCCGCGTGGCCAGCTGGAGGTGGGCGGCGACGGTGTTCTCGGGCCTGAGCAGACCCGCTTTCATCTCGTACAGCGCCACCTCGTCGTCGTCCGGGTGGAGCGTCGGGAAACGGCGCCGGATCTCCTTCGCGTCGAGCATTTCGTGCGGCAGGTCCCACTCCTGCGCCGAGCGCAGCGAGCCGGAGACGGTCCGTGAGTCGGGACGGCCGACCATCACCCCGCCGCTCAGGACGGCGATCTCCCGGCCGGTGGCCCGCGCCAGGTCCTCGTACAGCTCGTAGGAGCGCAGCAGCAGCGGTACGTAGGCCGGGTCCTCGAAGTACGACTGCCGGGTGATCCGCGAACCTCCGTGGCTGGAGCCCCGGTTGTGCACCGGGCCGAACTTCTCCAGGCCGAGCACGCGGGCGCCGCGCGCGGACAGATGATGGGCGGCGGCGCTGCCCATGCCGCCGAGACCGATGACGATGACGTCGTAAGACGGTGACACGGGTGCCTCCTAGCGGCGGATACGGGTCATCTTCGGGTCGAACAGCGGCTCGTCGGCGACGGTGGCCGGGACCTTCTCGCCGAAGTACTCGATGTGCACGCCGGTGCCGGTGGCGAGGCCGGCCGGGAGCCAGGCGTAGGCGACGCAGCGGCCGAGCGTGTAGCCGTACGACGCGCTGGTCACGTAGCCGGCCGGGGTGCCGTCGACGTAGACGGGCTCCTTGCCGAGGACCACGGCGGCCGGGTCGTCGAGGAGGAGCGGGGTGAGCCGGCGGGTGGGCTCGGTCAGGCCCCGCAGGGCCTCCTGGCCGACGAAGCCCTGTTTGTCCATGCGGACCGCGAAGCCGACGCCCGCCTCGAAGGGCGTGTGCTCGTCGGTCATGTCGGCGCCCCAGGCGCGGTAACCCTTCTCCAGCCGCAGGGAGTTGAAAGCGGAGCGGCCGGCCGCGATCACGCCGAGGCCCTGCCCGGCCTCCCAGAGTGTGTCCCAGAGCCTGAGGCCCAGGTCGGCGGTGGTGTACAGCTCCCAGCCCAGCTCGCCGACGTAGCTCAGGCGCATCGCCGTCACCGGGACGTGGCCGAGGTAGGTCTGCTTCGCCCGGAAGTAGCCGAAGCCCTCGTGGGAGAAGTCGTCGCGGGTCAGCGGCTGTACGAGGTCGCGGGCGAGCGGCCCCCAGACGCCGACGCAGCAGGTGCCGGAGGTGATGTCCCGGACCTGGACGTCGGCCGGCGCGTGGCGCAGCAGCAGGTCGAGATCGGAGGGGGAGTTGGCGCCGACCTGGAAGCGGTCGGGAGCCAGGCGGGCGACCGTGAGGTCGGAGCGGACGCCCCCGGTCTCGTCCAGGAGCAGGGTGTAGGTGACCGCGCCGGGCCTCTTGCGCAGGTTGTTGCTCGTCATGCGGTCGAGGAAGGCGAGGGCGCCGGGCCCTGCGACCTCCAGGCGGCGCAGCGGTGTCATGTCGTACAGGGCGACCTTCTCGCGGGTCGCCCTGGCCTCGGCGGCGGCGACGGGGGACCAGTAGCGGGCCGACCAGGCGTCGCGTTCGGGGAGGTCTCCCAGGGCGTCCACGAGCGGGGCGTTCGCCTCGTACCAGTGCGGGCGCTCCCAGCCGGCGCCCTCCAGGAAGAACGCGCCGAGTTCCTGTTGGCGTGCGTAGAAGGGGCTGACCCGCAGCGGGCGGGGCTGCGCCATCGGCTGGAGCGGGTGCAGGACGTCGTACACCTCGACGAACTGCTGCGAACCGCGCTCACGGACGTACGACGGTGAACGCTGCGCTTCCTCGAAGCGCGTGAGGTCGCACTCGTGCAGATCGATCGACGGCCGTCCTTCGACCATCCACTCGGCGACGGCCTTGGCGACTCCGGCGGAGTGGGTGACCCAGACCGCCTCGGCCAGCCAGAAGCCCCGCAGCTGCCGCGCCTCCCCGAGGACCGGCATGCCGTCGGGCGTGAAGGAGAAGACGCCGTTGAAGCCGGTCTCGATCTCTGTCTCGCCCAGGGCGGGCAGCAGTCGTCGGCAGTCCTCCCAGCTCGGCGCCCAGTCCTCGGTGGTGAAGGGGTACGAGGACGGCATCTCCATGTCCTGGGCGCGCGCCTCGTCGTAGGGCGGGACCGCGAACGGGTCGACGGGCATCGGCCGGTGCGCGTACGAGCCGATGCCGATGCGGTCGGTGTGCTCGCGGAAGTACAGATCCCGGTCCTGGAAACGGAGGATCGGCCTGGAGGCCTCGGTCGTGGCACCGCTCAGCTCGGCCAGCGTTTTCGTCCGCGCGTACTGGTGGGCGAGGGGCTGCAGCGGTACGTCGATTCCGGCCATGCGGCCGATGACCGGGCCCCAGAATCCGGCCGCGGAGACGACGTGGTCGGCGGGGAAGGCGCCCCGGTCGGTGACCACGGCGGTGACCCGGCCGTTCTCCTGCTCTATGCCGGTGACCGTGTGCCGGTCCAGGAAGCGTGCGCCGCGGGCGGTGGCCCGGCCCATCTGGGCGCGGGCGGCGAGCAGGGCGCGGGCCAGGCCGTCGTCGGGGGTGTGGAAGCCGCCGAGGACGACCGAGTCGTCGAGCAGCGGCCACAGCTCCTTGCACCGGGCGGTGCTCACGATCTCGCCCCGTATGCCCCAGGCCGCGGCGTACCCGGCCCTGCGATGCAGGTCGGCCAGGCGCTCCGGGGTGGTGGCGAGTTCCAGGCCGCCGACCCGGTTGAAGCAGGAGACGCCGTCCGCGTGGAGCGAGCCGAACTTCTCGACGGTGTACTTGGCGAACTCGGCGAGGGTCTTCGAGGGGCTGGTCTGGAAGACGAGGCCGGGCGCGTGCGAGGTGGAGCCGCCCGGGACCGGCAGCGGCCCCTGTTCGAGGACGGTGACGTCGGTCCAGCCGCGGGCGGTCAGCTCGTCGGCGAGTGAGCAGCCGACGATGCCGGCGCCGATGACGACCACACGGGGGCTGGTGGGGCGGGTTTCGGGCGTGCGAGAACGGTCTTCCTGCGTGCCAGAGCGGTCTTGAGGTGTGCGAGAGCGGTCTTCGGGCGTGCTGGACATGCCCCTCCTTGTGCTGGCGGGGATGGCAGGGACGGGGAGGTCGCGTGCGACGTCGCTCAGGCGGAGGGCACGTGCGGCCGCTCGGCGGCGATCGTCGTGTCCTGGCCGTGCCCGGTGTGGACGACGGTGTCGCCGGGCAGGGTG
The DNA here is from genome assembly GCF_042959345.1 of Streptomyces sp. NPDC007905. Lineage (NCBI taxonomy): Bacteria > Bacillati > Actinomycetota > Actinomycetes > Kitasatosporales > Streptomycetaceae > Streptomyces > Streptomyces sp. NPDC007905. The sequence continues at coordinate 152,846 of NZ_JBIBKS010000018.1, forward strand.
AGGAGCCGGTTGCGCAGGGACGCCTCGATGGTGGGACGGTCCGAGTAGGAGCGGCCGGTGGCGCCGGGGCCGCCGTGGAAGAGGGTGTCCCCGGTGAACACGGCGTTGAGGAAGGGCGCGTGGAGACAGCAGCTGCCCCAGGTGTGGCCGGGGGTGTGCAGGACCCGCAGCTCGATGCCGGCGACGGTGAGGACGCGGCCGTCGAACAGCTCGCCGTCCGGCTTGCGGGCCGGGTGCGTGTGGGACCACAGCTCGTGGTCGCCGGGATGGAGGAGGACGGGCGCGCCCGTCAGGACGGAGAGTGCGGGCGCGGCGTCGACGTGGTCGTCGTGGGCGTGGGTGCACACGATGGCGGTGACCCGGCGGCCGGCTGTGGCGCGGTGGATCGCTTCGGCGTCGTGGGCGGCGTCGACGACCAGTACCTCCTCGTCGTCGCCGACCAGCCAGACGTTGTTGTCGACGTCGAAGGTCTCGCCGTCCAGGCTGAACGTGCCCGAGGTGACGACGTGTTCGACGCGAACGCTGCCGTGGACGCTCACAGGACCACCACCGAGCGCAGCACCTCGCCCCGGTGCATCTTGCCGAACGCCTCCTCCACCTGATCCAGGGCGACCGTCTCCGACACGAAGGCGTTGAGGTCGAGCAGGCCGTACAGGTACTGGTCGACGAGGAACGGGAAGTCCCGGCTCGGCAGGCAGTCGCCGTACCAGGACGACTTGATGGCGCCGCCGCGCGAGAACACGTCGATCAGCGGGAGTTCCACCTTCATCTCCGGGGAGGGAACGCCGACCTGGACCAGTAGTCCCGCGTGGTCGCGCATGTAGAAGGCCTGCTTGAAGGTCTCCGGCCGGCCCACGGCGTCGATCGCGATGTCCACCCCGAAACCGTCGGTGAGTTCGCGTACCGCCTCGATCGGGTCCGTGCCGCGGGAGTTGACGGTATGGGTGGCACCGAACTTCTCCGCCTGGTCCAGCTTCTGGTCGTCGATGTCGACGGCGATGACCTTCATGGCGCCGTTCAGGCAGGCGCCCGCGATCGCCGCGTTGCCGACGCCGCCGCAGCCGATGACGGCCACCGAGTCGCCGCGGCCGACGTTGCCGGTGTTGACCGCCGCGCCGTAACCGGCCATCACCCCGCAGCCGATGAGGCCGGCGGCCTCCGGACGCGCGGCCGGGTCGATCTTCACCGCCTGGCCGGCCGCGACCAGCGTCTTCTCCGCGAAGGCGCCGATGCCCAGGGCGTTGGTGAGCGGGGTGCCGTCCAGCAGGGTCATCGGCTGGGCGGCGTTGCGGGAGTCGAAGCAGTACCAGGGCCGGCCGCGTCGGCAGGAACGGCAGCTGCCGCAGGGCGCCCGCCAGGCCAGCACCACGTAGTCACCGGGCTTCAGGTCGGTGACCCCCGGCCCGACCGCCTCGATCGTGCCCGCCGCCTCATGGCCGAGCAGGAACGGGAAATCGTCGGTGATCGCGCCCTCGCGGTAGTGGAGATCCGTGTGGCACACCCCGCACGCCTGCACGTTCACGAGCACCTCACCGGGGCCCGGGTCGGGGACGACGATCGTCTGCACCTCGACGGGGGCGCCCTTCTTCACAGCGACTACGGCACGGACCTCGTGTGGCACGACAAGCTCCTCTGCTGTTGCGCATTGCACGATGGGTTGCGCGATGGGGAACATATTGGGAACGGCTTCCTGGAGCCGTCAAGAGGTGCGCGTTAACCCTTGGCAAGAAGGAACCTGTGGGGCGAAACCTGTCGGACACACGGCGGCGGGGGGGGGGGGGGGGGGGGGGGCGCCCCGGGGGGGGGGGGGGGGGGCGGGGGGGGGGGGGGCGCGGGGCGGGGGGGGGGTGGGGCCC
>NZ_JBIBKS010000018.1:154711-182410 GCF_042959345.1 Streptomyces sp. NPDC007905
CGGCGCTCCGGGCGCCCTTCGGGGGGGCGGTTAACCCGTGGGCACACCCGCCCGGGGGGGGCCCCCCGGGGCCCCCCCCCGGGGGGGGGGGCCGGGGGCGCCCCCGGCCCCCCCGCCGCGGTTCGCGCGCTGTGGCCGTCCTTCGCGTGTTCGCTCCGGACTCGGTGGTGGTGACCGCCCGCCGCTCCGTCAGAAGCCGTAGCCCATACGGCGGGACAGCTCGGCGCCGGCCGCCACCGTCCGCTTGGCCACCTCCGGCAGCCGGTCCGGATTCAGCCGGTACACCGGCCCCGAGACGCTGATCGCCGCGATCACCTTGCCGTCGTGCGCGCGCACCGGCGCGGCCACGGCGGCCAGTCCCAGCTCCAGCTCCTCGATCGTGAGGCCGTAGCCCTGCTCGACCACCGCCTCCAGCTCGGCCCGCAGCATCGTGGCGCCGGTGATCGTGCGGTCCGTGAACCGCGGCAACGGCCTGGCCAGCAGGCCCTCGCGCAGGGTGGGCGGCATGTGGGCGAGCAGCACCTTGCCACTGGAGGTGGCGTGCAGCGGGGTGCGTCTGCCCAGCCAGTTCTGCGCGGTCACCGAGGCCGTGCCCCGGGCCTGCATGATGTTGACCGCCGCGTCGTCGTCGAGCACGGCGATGTTCACCGTCTCGCCCAGCTCGTCGGCGACCTCGCGGCACACCGGGACGCCCTCCTGGGAGATGTCCAGCCGGACTGCCGCCGCCCCCGCCAGGCGCAGCACGCCGGCCCCCAGGTAGTACTTGCCGCGGTCCTTGGCCTGGGCCACCAGGCCCCGGTTCTCCAGGACGCCGAGCAGCCGGAACGCCGTGGACTTGTGCACGTCCAGCTCCTCGGCGATCTCCGTGACGCCCGCCTCGCCGTGCCGGGCGAGGATCTCCAGCACGCTCACGGCGCGGTCCACCGACTGCACCGCGCTGGCCGCCCCTCGGCCGTTCTGCCTCTCCGGGGTCCCTGCGTTCTCCGTGGTGTCCTCACTGCGGTCAGACTGCTTCTGCGTGCGGGTCATGGCTCAACTCTCACCACCTGTCGGCCCGGTTCGGGCCGCATCTGCGGGAAGCCCTTGACGCGACGGTCATCCCGCGCGGATTCTGTTGCGCATAGCGCTAGATCGTGCGCCATGCGAAACATCATGTTACCCAAGCGTCCGGATCCCGGAAGGGTGCCGGACCACTCGGACCAAGGGCGGTCCGTCACTCCCGAACCGCTTCACCGGCCGGACCGGCGAAGGTCCGGACGTCTGTCCGCATTCCTACCGCCTGCATCGAGCAGGTCCCGGACCGAAGTGTCCCGGACCGAGAGGGGCGCCCGTGATTCCCGTCTGCCGCCTGGAAGACCTCCCCGAGGGCGAGTCCGTCCGCGTCGGGACCACGCCACCGATCGCCGTGTTCCGCACGGACGACGGCGAGCTGTACGCCATCGACGACACCTGCACCCATCAGGACGCCTCCCTCTCGGAGGGCTGGCTGGAGGGCTGCCTGGTCGAATGCCCGCTGCACGCCGCGTCCTTCGACCTGCGCACGGGCGAGCCGACCTGCCTCCCGGCCCGGCGCCCCGTCCGCACCCACCGTGTCACCGTCGACGAAGGCGTCATCCAGGTCCACCTCACCGCGCAGGAGGGAACGGCCGCATGAATACCGCCGCGCACCGGCCCACGGCCTCCCCGGCTACGACACCTTCCGTCACCGGGGCCTCCCGCCGGCGCCGTCCCGCCCCTGACGCGAGGAGCCGTGCCGCATGAAGTCCGTGACCATCGTCGGCGCCTCCCTCTCCGGGCTGTACGCGGCCCGCGAACTGCGCGCCCAGGGCTTCGACGGCCGACTGGTGATCATCGGCGAGGAACCCCATCGCCCCTATGACCGCCCTCCTCTGTCCAAGGACTTCCTCACCGGCCGTGCCGATGAGGACCACCTCGCCCTCACCGACGCCGAAGAGACCTCCGAACTCCACGCCGAGTGGCTGCTCGGCATACGCGCCCGTGGCATCGACGCCCGCGGGCGCACCGTGCTCCTCGACGACGGCCGCACGGTCTCCACCGACGGCGTCGTCATCGCCACCGGCGCCGCCGCCCGCCGGCTGCCCGGCGACAAGCTCGTCGGCGTCCACACCCTGCGCACTCTGGACGACGCCCGCTCTCTGCGCGCCGACCTCACCCGGGGCCCGCGCCGCGTCGTGGTCATCGGCGGCGGATTCATCGGCGCCGAGACCGCTTCCTCGTGCGCGGCGCTCGGCCACGCGGTCACGGTCCTCGAAGCCGCCCCGCTCCCGCTGGTACCGCAACTGGGCACCGAGATGGCCGCCGTGTGCGCCGCGCTCCACCGCCGCGGCGCTGTGGACCTGGTCACCGGCACCGGCGTGGCCGCACTGCGCGGCACCGCCGCGGTCACCGGCGTCGACCTCACCGACGGCCGCACCCTGCCCGCGGACGTCGTGATCGTCGGTATCGGCGCCACGCCCAACACCGCCTGGCTGGCGGGCTCGACGCTCGCCCTGCACGACGGGGTGTTGTGCGACGACGGGTGTGTGACCGCCCTGCCGCAGGTCGTCGCGGTGGGCGACGTGGCCCGCGTCGGCGGCATCCGGGCCGAGCACTGGGCCTCCGCCACCGAACAGCCCCGCGTCGCCGTGACCAACCTGCTCGCCGGCCGCACCCTGGAATCCGTCCGCCCGGTGCCGTACTTCTGGTCGGATCAGTACGGCTCCCGCATCCAGTTCGCGGGCCGGCGCCGCGACGGCGACTCCGTGCACGTCACGGAGGGCGACCTCACGGACGACGGCCCGGCGGAGGGCGGCTTCCTCGCGCGCTACGAACGGGACGGGCGCACGGTCGCCGTGCTCTCCGTGGACCGCCCCCGGCCCTTCACGCGGGTCCGTCGGGAGCTGGGACGGGAGGAGAAGCCGACGGAGCCGGCCGCGCTGTGAGAGCGGGTGCCGGCCGCCCCAAGGTCAGGAGTGCGACAGCTGCCCGGCGCCGCCCCGCCGGCGTATCCGCTCCTGCTCCCGCAGGGCGGCCCGCTCCTGTCGCCGGTGGGAGCGGCGCTCGCGGCGCAGCGACCGGGCCGTGCTGCTCGGCTCGGAGACCACGCCGTACCGCTGCTTCCACACCTGGCGGGTCACCCACACGTCGACCACGGCCCACGTGGCCACCACCGTGCTGGCCACACTGCTGATCACCATCGGGAATGCCGGCCAGGACTCGGCCATCGCGCACAGGAACGCCACCATGGCCTGGATCAGCGTCACCGCGATGATCAGCACCGCCCGCACCGCCGCCGTACGCACCGGATCGGGCATCCGGCGCCGCCGCGCCGGCTCCTCGACCCACAACGGCCGGTAAGGCACCTGCCGTTGGCCGCGGGCGGACTCCCCGGCACGCTCACGCGCCGGAATGTCGCGATCCGGCGCCTCGTGGCCCCGCCGCCCCGCCGAGCGCTCCGTCACGCTTTCCTCGGGCGCCTCGCGCCGCTCCACCGTGCCCATCACCGTGTCACTCCCCACCGCCAGCAGACCGCTCGCCCTGGTGTCCGAAGACCCCGTCTCCCCAGTGGCTGCCCGGCTTGCGCTGTTTTACGCCGCCGGGGTGCGGGATGCGGCTCCTGTGTCCCATTCCGCCCCCAATTCCCGTAGAGAAGGACGAACAACGCCCCACGAAGATTCCCCGCTTGCGAAAAATTCCAGCCAACCGCCTGTCCGTACTGCTTCGGCCGCTCCCGCCGCAGGTACCCGCATCCCGGGCACAATCTCCCGCAATGGCCGGACAACTCGCCATGTCTCGCCCCCGGTAAGGAAGTTCACCCTCCGGACATGTCTTCGAGTTAACTGTGGGGCGGTAGTAGGCTCGCGCCGTTTGCTGACGGACATGTGTACCCCCGGCCGGCGGGGGTCGAGCTGGGGGAGGCCATGCGCTTTCGCGGGAAGTCCATCCGCCGGAAGATCGTGGCGCTGCTTCTCGTGCCGCTGGTGTCCCTGACTGCCATCTGGGGCTTCGCGACGGTGCTCACGGGGCGTGACGTCACCCGCCTCTTCCGTGTCACCGACGTCGTGCAGGACATCGGCTATCCCACCGAGGACACCGTCCGCGTCCTGCAGCAGGAACGCCGCCAGACGCTCGTCTACCTCGCCGACCCGCGGGCGGCCGACGCCCTCTCGGCACTGCACCGCACCCGCACCGCCACCGACCGGGCCGTCGCCAAGATCCGCGAGAACGCCAAGGACCACGACATCCGCGACGGCATGGACGCGGACGACAGCGACCGCCTCACCACCGTCCTGGACGCCTTCGACGGCCTCGACCCCCTGCGCCGCAGCGTCGAGGAGCGCACGATCAGCCGCGCCCAGGCCCTCGACCTCTACAACCGGCTCGTCGACCCCTGCTACACCCTGCTCGCCGCCCTCGACGGTATCGACGACGTCGAAATGGACAAGCAGGCCCGGGCCCTGGTCAACATCGCCCGCGCCCGTGAACTCCTCTCCCGCGAGGATGCCCTGCTCGGCTCCGCGCTGGTGGTCGGCAGGCTCTCCCGCGACGAGACCCGCGACATCTCCGACCTCGTCGCCCAGCGCGGCCTTCTGTACGACATCAGCCTGCCGATGCTGCCCGCCTCGGAACGCGATCGGTACGAACGCTTCTGGAAGAACGCCACCACCGCCCCGCTGCGCGTGGCCGAACAGGCCGTCGTCGGCACCGGGTCCGGAACCCCGCGCGGCGTCACCGCCCAGAGCTGGGACTCCGCTGCGGCGAGCGTCCTCGACGAACTCGGCACCCTGGACGACCAGGCCGGCGACCGCTTCCAGGACCGCCTGCACCCGGTGGCCGTCGGCGTGATCGCACAGGCGGCCGTCGCGGGCGTCCTCGGCCTCGTCGCCCTCCTGCTCTCCGTCGTCCTGTCGGTGCGGGTCGGCCGCAGTCTCATCCGCGACCTGCGGCAGCTGCGCCTGGAGGCGCACGAGGCGTCCGGGGTGCGGCTGCCCAGCGTGATGCGCCGCCTCTCGGCCGGTGAGCAGGTCGACGTCGAGACCGAGGTGCCACGGCTGGAGTACGACAGGAACGAGATCGGCGAGGTCGGCCAGGCTCTCAATACCCTGCAGCGCGCGGCCGTCGAGGCCGCCGTCAAGCAGGCCGAACTGCGGGCCGGCGTCTCCGAGGTCTTCGTCAACCTCGCCCGCCGCAGCCAGGTCCTGCTGCACAAGCAGCTCACCCTGCTCGACGCCATGGAACGCAGGATCGAGGACACCGACGAACTCGCCGACCTGTTCCGCCTGGACCACCTCACCACCCGTATGCGCCGGCACGCCGAGGGTCTGGTGATCCTTTCCGGCGCCGCACCCTCGCGGCAGTGGCGCCGCCCGGTGCAGCTGATGGACGTCGTACGTGCCGCCGTCGCCGAGGTCGAGGACTACGAGCGCATCGAGGTCCGGCGCCTGTCCCGGGTAGCCGTCACCGGCCCGGCCGTCGCCGACCTCACCCACCTCGTGGCCGAACTCCTCGAGAACGCGACTGTCTTCTCGCCTCCGCACACCGCCGTCCAGGTCCTCGGCGAGCGGGTCGCCAACGGCTTCACGCTGGAGATCCACGACCGGGGACTGGGCATGACGGCCGAGGCCCTGCTGGACGCCAACCTCCGGCTCGCCGAGACCCCTGAGTTCGAACTCTCGGACACCGACCGGCTCGGCCTGTTCGTGGTCAGCCGCCTCGCCCAGCGCCAGAACGTCCGCGTCTCCCTGCAGCCGTCGCCCTACGGCGGCACCACCGCCGTCGTCTTCATCCCCGACGCGTTGCTGAGCGACGACGTCCCGGACACCAACGGCATCGGTTTCCGCCTCGACCGCGACCGGCCTTCGAGGGAAGCCGATCAGCGGGCGAGCCTCGCCCCGGCCAGGGCGCGGGCCCCGGTGCAGCTGCCGGGCCTGCCGGCCTCCCTGCTGGACGGCCCGGTCGAGCTGGAGGCGCCCGTGGACCTGGACGCCATCGACGACTTCCCCGGAGCCCTGACCGACGAGGAGAGCGAGCGCGGCGGCCTGTTCCGCCCCCGCCCCACCCGCGCCGACGAGCAGACGGCCTTGCGGCCGGGTGCACCCCATCAGCCGGCCCTCGAGCGCACCGACGACAGCCCGGCCGGCCAACGCCCCATCGGACCCGTGCCGCTGCCTCGGCGGCAGACGCCCAAGCTGGTCAGCTCGCACGGCAAGCCCGTCACCGAGCAGCGGTCCCGCCGTGGCGACCCGGACGAGCAGCCCGCGGTCGGCCCGCGCCGGCCCGACACCGGTGCGCCGGCCCCCTTGCCGGCGCGTCGCCGCGGTGAGGCAGCCCGGCGCACCGGAGTCGCCGACCGCGTCGACGAGCGCACGGCCACCGGGGCCGGCGGGGACGAGACCTCCCCAGCCCCGGCGCTGCCCCGACGGACCCGGTCCCAGTCGGCCGTGTCCGACAGCGGCCCGGGCGATGACACCCCGACCACCGGTGGCGCGGCCCCGGGGCCCGGCGCCGGGCCGCTGCCCCGGCGCGTCCGCCAGGCCAACCTGGCCCCCCAGCTGAAGCAGGAAACCGAACGGCGCCCCGACCACGCGGCGCAGCCCGCCGACCGCGACGCCGACGAGGTCCGCAGCCGGATGGCCTCGCTCCAGCGAGGCTGGCAGCGTGGGCGGCAGGAGAACGACACGGGCGACGGGGCCCGGGACGGCACAGCACAAGGAACCATTAAGGGGGACGGTCGATGACCGCACCGAAGGCCACCGGCCACACGGAAACGAACACCAGGGAGCTGAACTGGCTCCTTGACGACCTCGTCGACCGGGTCGCGAGCATCCGCAAGGCCGTCGTGCTCTCCGGCGACGGTCTGCCCACGGGCGTGTCCAAGGACCTGTCCAGGGAGGACAGCGAGCACCTGGCCGCGGTCGCGTCCGGCTTCCACAGCCTGGCCAAGGGCGTGGGCCGCCACTTCGAGGCAGGCAGTGTCCGGCAGACCGTGGTCGAGCTCGACGACGCCTTCCTGTTCGTCACGGCCGCCGGGGACGGCAGCTGCCTCGCCGTCCTCTCGGACGCCGACTCCGATGTCGGACAGGTCGCCTACGAAATGACGCTGCTGGTCAAGCGGGTCGGAGTGCATCTGGGCACCGCTCCACGCACCGATCTGTCCGCAGGCGGGTAGTGGGATGACATGAGCGGAGACGGTCAGGGAAGAAGCCACTGGTTCGACGACGAGGCCGGACCGGTCGTCCGCCCGTACGCCATGACGCGCGGCCGCACCACGAGTCCGGCCCAGCACCGCCTGGATCTGATCGCGGTGGTCGTCACCGAACCGGGCGCGGAGGACCCGGAGGCGGACAGCACGCTCGCCCCGGAGCACGTGGAGATCGTCGGACTCTGCCGTGCGGCCCCCCAGTCGATCGCGGAACTCGCCGCGGAACTCGATCTGCCCATCGGGGTGGTGCGCGTCCTCATCGGAGACCTCGTGCACGCGGAACTCGTCCATGTGACGCGCCCGGTGCCCCCGGCCGAGCTGCCGGACGAGAGTATTCTGCGCGACGTGATCAACGGCCTCCGGGCGCTGTGACCGGCGCGGAAGCGGAGTAGTGACGTGACAGGCTGGCAGTTCTGGGTCGACCGAGGCGGCACCTTCACCGACATCGTCGCGCGTCGCCCGGACGGCAGCCTGCGCACGCACAAACTGCTGTCCGACAACCCCGCCCGGTACGCCGACGCGGCCGTCGCCGGAGTACGCGAACTGCTTGACGGCTCCCAGGAGCCGGTCGACGCCGTCCGCATGGGCACCACGGTCGCCACCAACGCCCTGCTGGAACGCAAGGGCGAACGCACCCTCCTGGTGATCACCCGCGGCTTCCGCGACGCCCTGCGCATCGCCTACCAGAACCGCCCCAGCATCTTCGCCCGCCGCATCGAACTGCCCGAGCTGCTGTGCGAACGGGTGATCGAAGCCGACGAGCGGATCGCCGCCGACGGCACCGTCCTGCGGGCCCCCGACCTGGACGCCCTCGCGGGGCCGCTGCAGCAGGCGTACGACGACGGGATCCGCGCGGTCGCCGTCGTGTGCCTGCACAGCCATCTCCACCCTGCCCACGAACGGGCGATCGGTGCCCTCGCCGCCCACGTCGGCTTTCCGCAGATTTCGCTGTCCAGCGAGGTCAGCCCGCTGATGAAGCTCGTCCCGCGCGGTGACACCGCCGTCGTCGACGCCTACCTCTCGCCCGTGCTGCGCCGCTACGTGCGCCACGTCGCCGACGAACTCCACGGTGTACGGCTGATGTTCATGCAGTCCAACGGCGGGCTCACCGAGGCCGGGCAGTTCCGTGGCAAGGACGCGATCCTCTCCGGGCCGGCCGGCGGAATCGTCGGCATGGCCCGGATGTCGCAGCGCGCCGGCTTCGACCGCGTCATCGGCTTCGACATGGGCGGCACCTCCACCGATGTCTCGCACTTCGCCGGCGAGTACGAGCGGGTCTTCACCACCCGGATCGCGGGCGTCCGGCTGCGCGCCCCGATGCTCGACATCCACACGGTCGCCGCGGGCGGCGGCTCCGTGCTCCACTTCGACGGCTCCCGTTACCGCGTCGGCCCCGACTCGGCAGGCGCCGACCCCGGACCTGCCTGCTACCGCGCCGGCGGCCCGCTCACCGTCACGGACGCCAACGTGATGCTCGGGCGCATCCAAGCGGCCCACTTTCCCGCCGTGTTCGGACCGGACGGCGACCAGCCACTGGACGCCGCCCTGGTCCGCGACCGCTTCACCGCCCTCGCGCGCGAGATCCGCGAGCGGACCGGCGACGACCGCACCCCGGAGCAGGTGGCCGAGGGCTACGTGCAGATCGCCGTCGCCAACATCGCCAACGCCGTGAAGCGGATCTCCGTCCAGAAGGGCCACGACGTCACCCGCTACGCCCTGACCACCTTCGGCGGAGCGGGCGGCCAGCACGCGTGCAGGGTCGCCGACTCGCTCGGCATCCGCACCGTCCTCGTACCGCCCATGGCCGGTGTCCTCTCCGCGCTCGGCATCGGCCTCGCCGACACCACGGCCATGCGCGAACAGTCCGTCGAGGCCCCCCTGGAAGCAGCCTCGATGCCCGGCGTCCACGGGACGGCCGAGGACCTGGAGCGCGCCGCCCGCGCCGAACTCCGCGCCGAGGACGTCCCGGAGGACCGCATCGAGGTCACCCGTCGCGCCCAGCTGCGCTACGACGGCACCGACACCACCCTCACCGTCGAGCTCACCGAGCCCGACATCATGAGGCAGGCCTTCGAAGAGCGTCATCGCGCCACGTACTCCTTCACCCTCGACCGACCGATCGTCGTCGAAGCCCTCTCCGTCGAAGCCGCCGGCATCACCGCACCCCCCGATCTCTCCGTCCTCGCCCCCTACGAGGGCCACCCCGCCGGCCCCGAAAACGTCCGCCTCCACACCGGCGGCACCTGGCGCGACGTACCCCTCCACCGCCGGGAGGCCCTGCCGCCCGGCGAAACCGTCACCGGACCCGCGATCATCACGGAGGCCGGCGCGACGACCGTCGTCGACGACGGCTGGCGGGCCGCGGCGACCGACGACGGGCATCTGCGCATGGAACGCGCGGCGATCACGCAGAGTTCCGATCTCGACACGACAGCCGATCCGGTTCTGCTCGAGGTCTTCAACAACCTCTTCATGTCGATCGCCGAACAGATGGGCGCCCGGCTGGAGTCCACGGCCCAGTCCGTCAACATCAAGGAACGCCTGGACTTCTCCTGCGCCCTGTTCGACCCGGACGGAAACCTGGTGGCCAACGCGCCCCACATCCCCGTCCACCTGGGCTCCATGGGCACCAGCGTCAAGGAGGTCATCCGCCGCCGCGGCAGCTCGATGCGCCCCGGCGACACCTACGCCGTCAACGACCCGTACCACGGCGGTACCCACCTGCCCGACGTCACCGTGATCACCCCGGTCTTCGACACCGACTCCGCTCCGCACACGGAGAGTGAGTCGGAGATCCTCTTCTACGTCGCCTCGCGCGGCCACCACGCCGAGATCGGCGGCATCGCCCCCGGCTCCATGCCCGCCCACAGCCGCACCATCGAGGAGGAGGGCGTCCTCTTCGACAACTGGCCGCTCGCCGAGAACGGCCGCTTCCGGGAGGAGGAGACCCGCCGCCTGCTCACCGAGGCGCGGTACCCCTCCCGCAACGTCCGCACCAACCTTGCCGACCTCCGCGCCCAGATCGCCGCCAACCGCAAGGGCGTCGACGAGGTCCGCCGCATGATCGAGGAGTTCGGCCTCGACGTCGTGCAGGCCTACATGCGGCACGTCCAGGACAACGCGGAGGAGGCGGTCCGCCGCGTCATCGACGCCCTGGGTGACGGGGAGTACGCCTACGAGACGGACTCGGGCGCCGTCATCCGCGTCCGGGTGCGCGTCGACCGTGCCGAGCGCCGCGCGACCATCGACTTCACGGGCACCTCGCCACAGCTCGCCACCAACTTCAACGCCCCTTTCTCGGTGGTCAACGCGGCCGTCCTGTACGTCTTCCGCACCCTGGTCGCCGACGACATCCCGCTCAACGACGGCTGCCTGCGCCCGCTGGACATCGTCGTACCGCCCGGCTCGATGCTGGCCCCCGAACCGCCCGCCGCCGTCGTCGCGGGCAACGTCGAGACCTCGCAGGCCATCACCGGCGCCCTGTATGCCGCGCTCGGCGTCCAGGCCGAGGGTTCCGGAACCATGAACAACGTCACCTTCGGCAACGAACGCCACCAGTACTACGAGACGGTCGCCTCCGGATCCGGTGCCGGCGACGGCTTCCCCGGCGCCGACGTCGTACAGACGCACATGACCAACTCACGGCTCACGGACCCCGAAGTCCTGGAATGGCGGCTGCCCGTCCGGCTCGAGGAGTTCGCCGTGCGGCGCGGGAGCGGCGGCGCCGGACGCCTGCGCGGCGGGGACGGTGCCGTGCGCCGCATCCGCTTCCTCGAACCCATGACCGTCTCCACGCTCTCCCAGCACCGCCGAGTGCCTCCCTACGGCATGGCGGGCGGCGAGCCCGGCGCGCTCGGCGCCAACCGGGTGGAGCGGGCCGACGGTACGGTCACCGACCTCGGCGGAAGCGGCTCGGCTGACGTCGGTCCCGGCGACGTACTCGTCATCGAAACCCCCGGTGGCGGCGGCTACGGCCGACCGTCGCCCGACCATCGAGCAGGAGAAGAGATCGATGATCTTCGGGCGTTCTGAACGCGGCATGGCACCGGTCGAGCCGGTCACGCTCAAGATCCTGGTGGCCGGCGGCTTCGGGGTGGGCAAGACGACCCTGGTCGGCGCGGTCAGCGAGATCAGGCCGCTGCGCACCGAGGAGCTGCTGACCGAGGCCGGGCGCCCGGTCGACGACACCAGTGGCGTGGAAGGCAAGCACACGACCACCGTGGCCATGGACTTCGGTCGCATCACCCTGCGCGAGGACCTCGTGCTGTACCTGTTCGGAACGCCCGGGCAGGAACGGTTCTGGTTCATGTGGGACGAGCTGTCCGAAGGCGCCCTCGGTGCCGTCGTTCTCGCCGACACGCGCCGCCTGGAGGACTGCTTCGCCGCCGTCGACTACTTCGAGAGGCGCTCCATACCCTTCCTGGTCGGCGTCAACTGCTTTGAGGAAGCGGCCCGTTACCCCGCCGAGGCCGTACGCCAGGCCCTCGACCTGGACGAGGACGTGCCCGTCCTGCTGTGCGACGCCCGCGACCGGGAGTCGGTCAAGGACGTGCTCATCGGAGTCGTCCGGCATGCGATGGAGTATGCGGCCGACCGCCGCCAGGCCCTCGCCACCTGACCCGGGGCACGGCCCGTACCCCCGCCGACAGGGGTACGGGCCGTGGTCCCTGCGGACGGCCGCACGCGCGCGTGCGCCGCGAGGCTCCTAGGCCTCGCCGTCCTCGAGCCAGCCGAAGCTCTTCTCCACCGCCTTGCGCCAGTTGCGGTACTCGCGGTCGCGTGCCGACGCCTCCATCGCCGGTGTCCACTCCGCGTCCTTCTGCCAGTGCGACTTCAGCTCGTCCAGGTCGTTCCACACGCCCGTCGCCAGGCCGGCCGCGTAGGCGGCGCCCAGACAGGTGGTCTCGGACACCCGGGGCCGGATCACCGGCACGCCCAGGACGTCCGCCTGGTGCTGCATGAGCAGGTTGTTCTTCGTCATGCCGCCGTCGACCTTCAGGGTCGTGATCCGCACGCCGGAGTCCTGGTACATGGCGTCCACGACCTCCCTCGTCTGCCAACTGGTCGCCTCCAGCACCGCGCGCGCCAGATGGGCCTTGGTGACGTACCGGGTCAGCCCCGTGACGACCCCGCGCGCGTCGGAGCGCCAGTAGGGAGCGAACAGGCCCGAGAAGGCGGGCACGATGTAGGCGCCGCCGTTGTCCTCGACGCTCGCCGCCAGGGTCTCGATCTCGTCGGCGGTGCGGATGATGCCGAGCTGGTCGCGGAACCACTGGACCAGCGCGCCCGTTATCGCTATGGACCCCTCCAGGCAGTACACGGGCGCCTCGTCGCCGATCTTGTAGCCCATCGTCGTGAGCAGCCCGTTCTTGGACGGCACCGGCCGGTCGCCGGTGTTGAGCAGCAGGAAGCTGCCGGTGCCGTAGGTGTTCTTCGCGGTGCCGACGTCGTAGCAGGCCTGCCCGAACACGGCGGCCTGCTGGTCGCCCAGCGCCGACGCCACGGGCACACCCGCCAGTTGGCCGACGGCGGTTCCGTACACCTCGGCGGACGACCTGATCTCGGGCAGGACCGCCTCGGGCACGTTCATCGCCGACACAATGGAGGGATCCCACTGGAGCGTCTCCAGGTTCATCAGCATGGTGCGGCCGGCGTTGGTGACGTCCGTGACGTGCCGGCCGCCCTCCGTGCCGCCGGTGAGATTCCAGATCAGCCAGGAGTCGATGGTGCCGAAGGCGATCTCGCCGCGTTCGGCGCGCTCGCGCAGTCCGGGCACGTTGTCCAGCAGCCAGGCCGCCTTCGGGCCGGAGAAGTAGCTGGCCAGGGGAAGCCCGGTCTGGTCACGGAAGCGGTCCTGGCCGTCCGTGCCGCCCAGTTCGTGGCACAGGGCCGCGGTACGGGTGTCCTGCCAGACGATCGCGTTGTGCACGGGCTTGCCGGTGGCGCGGTCCCAAAGGACCGTGGTCTCCCGCTGGTTGGTGATGCCGAGAGCGCTCAGCTGGTCCGCGCGCAGCCCGGCCTTGGCGAGCGCCCCCGCCACCACGGCCTGCACCTTGGACCAGATCTCGGTGGCGTCGTGCTCCACCCAGCCGGGCTTGGGAAAGATCTGGCGGTGCTCGCGCTGGTCCACGGCGACGATCGCGCCGCCGTGGTCGAAGATGATGCAGCGGCTGGACGTGGTGCCCTGGTCGATGGCGGCGACGTACTTCTCGGCGGTGTCCGTCATGGCTGTCGCTGGGTCGCTGGGTCGGGTCGCTGGTCAGAAGGCCGCGTTGTAGACGAGGCCGGCGAGCGCCCCGCCGATCAGCGGGCCGACGACCGGGATCCACGCGTAACCCCAGTCGGACGTGCCCTTGTGCGGGATCGGCAGGAAGGTGTGCACGATGCGCGGGCCGAGGTCACGAGCCGGGTTGATGGCGTATCCGGTGGGCCCGCCGAGGGAGAGCCCGATGCCGACCACGAGCAGTGAGACGATCAGCACCGTGGTGCCGGACTCGCCGAGTCCCTTCGTCAGCCCGAAGGCGAGGACCGGCAGCACCAGCGCCATCGTCGCGACGATCTCGGTGATGAGGTTGGCGACCGGGTTCCGTATCTCCGGGATGGTCGAGAAGATCCCGAGGGTCGGCACCGGTTCGTCGGCGGTGCCCTCGGTCGTGCCCTCCTCGCGGACGTTGGCCTGGAACTGCGCGAGATACACCAGGTAGGCGAGGACCGCGCCCAGCATCGCGCCGACGATCTGGCCCAGCAGATAGACCCAGACCTTCCCCCACTTGCCGGTGTCCACGGCGATGCCGATGGTGACCGCGGGATTGAGGTGACCGCCGGACAGGGGAGCGGCGGTGTACGCGCCCGCGAGTACGCCGAACCCCCAGCCGAACGCGATGACGACCCACCCGGAGGCGCGGGCCTTGGAGTATCTGAGGGTGACCGCGGCGCAGACACCGGCACCGAACAGGATCAGGATCGCGGTGCCGATGACCTCGCCGACGAATATGTCTCCGTTGCTCATGGCGGCTCCCTTGGCGCCGGCCCGGGGCGAGCGGCCCCGGCCTTCCGTGCAGGAACGGTTCCCTTGGCGACTTCAGCCGAAGGCAGGGAGGGCCCGCGCCCCGCCCGGCGTCCGTGACGAGCGTGCCGTCGCAGCCGGATCGCCTCTGGGAGAGGCCGTGGAGCAGGGACAGGCCCGTGGCGCAGTGCCTGATTACGCCGAGAATGTACGGCGATGTCGGCTGACACCCGGAAGTGTTCACCGGCACCACGGGACCGTCAAGGTCGCTGACGGCAACGGTGACAGCGGTTTCCGGCCCCGGGCACCCCTGGCTCCCTTTCCGCAGCCGGCGTTCAACGGCCGTATACGACCGGGCCCTTCACCCGAGGGGCTCGGCCGCCGCGTACCCCGCCTGGGCCGGGGCCGTACCGGAACCGCGCCGGATCTCGTACCCGGGCAGTCCCGCGTGCGCGAGCACCCAGCTCGTCCCGCGCAGCGCCTTCGCCGCCTTCTTCAGCGGAGCGAGACGGGCGGCGGCCTGCCGGTGGTCGGACACACTGCCCGGCCCGCAGACGACGGTCGCCAGGGACAGCGTGACCGGGCGCCCGCCCGCCGACCAGGGCGCGTCGAGTACGGCACCGGCCAGCGGATCGAGCGCCTCCTCCTCTGCGAGCACCAGGAAGTCGTCGCCGCCGATGTGGCCCACGCGCGCGTGCCCCGCGACCGCCTCCTGCAGCGCCCGGCCCACCGAGCGGATCAACTCGTCGCCCGCCGCGAACCCGGCACCGTCGTTGACCTGTTTGAAGTGGTCGATGTCGAGCCAGCTGAGCGCGAACGTCCGCCCGTCGGTGATCCGCCGGTCCACCTCACTCGTGATCGCGTCCGAACCGGGCAGCCTGGTCAGCGGATTGAGGCCCGCTGCCTCCTCCACCCGGGTCTCGGCCAGCGCCCGTACCAGGTCCGCGAGCCGTACGACGCCCACGCACCGGCCGCGGCGGTCGACGACCGCCACGTCGTCCGAGGTGCGGTCGCGGCCGCCGATCGCCACCACGTCCAGCACCTCCCATGCGGTGGCATCCACGCCGACCGTGCGCGGCGCGTCGCCCAGCTTGAAGGCCGGCCGGTCCGCGTACAGGGCGTGCCCGTAGCGGCCGGACATCGACAGCAGGAAGCGCGACCGGTGGACCGACCGGACGGGCACCCCGGCCTGGTCCACGAGCAACACCCCGGAGACGTCCGGGGAGCCGGTCAGCAGGGCGCGTACCTGCCCCGCCGAGGCGGTGACGGGCAGGACGGCGGCGGGCCGCACGAACTCCCGTACCGACGGCCCGGACCGGGGCACGGCCAGGGCGCCGGCGGAGCGGGGCGGAACGTATACGTCCGCCGCCGGAATCCGGGTCGGCGGCGCGAACAGCTCGCCCTGGGCGAGCTGCGCGCCGGCCGACCGCGCCGTCGCGCACTGCAGTTCGGTCTCCACGCCCTCGACCACCAGCAGCGCGCCCAGTTGCTCGCACAGCGTCCGCATCGCCCGCACCGCGGCGGGCCGGGCCAGCAGAGAAGCGTCGAGCTTGACCAGGTCGGGGGAGAGGTCGGTGAGCAGCCTCAGGGGCACGTCCCCGTCGCCGATACCGTCCGCGCTGATCCGGAAGCCCTGGTCGCGCAGTACGGCGACCGCCTCCAGCAGAGCCCGCTGCGGCACGTGCGTGTAGGACGGCACGACGTCCAGGGTCACTTCCCAGGGCATCCGCCCCGCCGCGCGCACGGCGTCGTGCAGCCGGGTGAGGCCGCCGAGGTCGGCGAGCGTGGCCGCGAACACGTTGATGTGCAGCGGCAGCAGCGTCTCCTTGCGTGTCGCCGCGCGGAGCGCCAACACGGCCAGCGCGCCGTCGACTTCGGCGTCACGACGGGCCTCGGCCAGAATGTCGCCGGTCTCCGGGCGGGCGAGTATCTCCAGTGCGGCGACCGTGCCGGTCCTCAGGTTGACCACCGGCTGGAAGGCGAAGCGGAGAGTATCCGTCCAGGAGTGCACGGAAGCATGATGGCGCTGCCCGCGGACGCCCAGGCCCAGTTCATGAGACGTTCACACAGGATTCCCGAGTGATCACACTCCGTGAAAAGGCCTGATGGACCTCGCCTGTCGCACGGCGATCTTGCCCGGCTCGGCTCAGCGCACCACGACCACCGACGACCCGTGCCCGAAGAGCCCCTGGTTGGCCGTGATCCCCACGCGCGCCCCGGCCACCTGCCGGTCGCCTGCGGCTCCCCTCAGCTGCCACGTCGCCTCGCACACCTGGGCGATGGCCTGGGCGGGCACCGCCTCACCGAAAGAGGCGAGCCCGCCACTGGTGTTGACGGGTATGCGGCCGCCCGGAGCCGTCACGCCCTCCCGCAGGAGTTTCGCGCCCTCGCCCGCTCCGCACAGTCCCAGATCCTCGTACCACTGCAGCTCCAGCGCGGTGGACAGGTCGTACACCTCCGCCAGGGACAGGTCTTCGGGGCCGATACCCGCCTCCTCGTAGGCGGCCCGGGCGATGGAGGCCCGGAAGGTCTCGTCCGGGGCCGCCACCGCGACCGCGGAGTCCGTGGCGATGTCCGGCAGATCCAGCACCGTGTTCGGGAACCGCGGTGTCACCGTCGACACCGCGCGGATCCGCACCGGCCGCGCCGCTCCGTGCCGGCGCGCGAAGTCGAGGCTGCACAGCACCACAGCGGCGCCGCCGTCGGAGGTGGCGCAGATGTCGAGCAGCCGCAACGGATCGGCGACGACCGCCGAGGCGGCCACCTCCTCGGCGGTGACCCGCTTGCGGTAGCGCGCGTACGGGTTGAGCGCCCCCGACGCGGCGTTCTTCACCTTGACCAGAGCGAAGTCCTCCGGCGTGTCCCCGTGCACCGCCATCCGCCGGCGCGCGTACAGACCGAAGTACGCCGGGTTCGTGGCGCCCAGCAGACGGAACCGCAGCCAGTCCGGATCGTCGGGGCGCTCCCCGCCGGCCGGCCGGAAGAAGCCCTTGGGCGCGGCGTCCGCCCCCACCACGAGCACGACGTCGGCGAGCCCGGCGAGGATCTGCGCACGCGCCGTCGCGATCGCTTGCGCACCCGACGCACACGCCGCGTACACGCTGGTGACCCGGGCTCCCTGCTGGCCCAGGGCCCTGGCGAACGTCGCCCCCGCCACGTATCCCGGATATCCGCCGCGCACCGTCTCCGCGCCCACGACCGAGCCGACGTCCGGCCAGTTGAGACCGGCGTCCGCGAGGGCCGTGCGGGCCGCCGCCGTCCCGTACTCGACGAAGCTGCGCCCCCATTTGCCCCAGGGGTGCATGCCCACACCGAGCACCGCCACGTCCGCCGTCATGCCGTCACCCCCGTCGGCCGCCACTGCCAGGTCGTCCAAGCCGTCTCCGCGTCCTCGTGAAGCACTCCCGGGACGACCTCCACCTCCATGCCCACCGTCAGATCGGCGACAGTGGTGCCGGGAACCGCCTGTCCCAGCACCACCATCCGCTCGGACTCCAGCTCCACCGCGATCAACGCGTACGGCTCCCACGGAAGTTCCGGATTGCTCACATAGGGTGACGGAGGCCGGTATCGGCTGTCTGTGTACGACCAGATCCGACCGGTTCGCGACAGCGATACCTCTTCCAGTGCGCCGCCCGCACAGTGCGGATTGCGGCAGTGGGCGTCCTCGCGCGGGAAGAAGACCGTGTCGCAGGTCGTGCAGCGGGTGCCCAGGAGCCGAAAGCCGTCCCCTTCGCCGGTGAACCAGCCGGAGACCGCGGGGGTGCGGGTGCGCTTCAACATTCCTCCAGGCCCAGTGATCTGACGATTCGTCAGAAGTGTGCCACGGGCAATCGGAAATCGGCAGGCGTCGCGGCGAACCATGCGGCCGCCTGCGGCGTCGTGGTACCAGAGGGGCGGCCGGGGCCGACGGGGGTGGTTCCGGCCGCCCCTCCACTCAGCGCCGTCTCCCTGTCCGCCGCTGCCGGAAGACGTGCTTCCTCTGATCGGATACAGTCCGCGCGTGTCCGAAACTCAGCACTCAACTGCCAACTCCGCGCCCGACTCATACTGTTCGAGCTGCGGAGCGCCCTATGGAGAGGGCGCCTGCGGCTGGCCGCGCACCTGCCCGTCCTGCGGGACCGTCGCCTACCGCAACCCGCTGCCGGTCGCGATCGCGCTCCAGCCCGTGTACGACACCAAGGGCACGGCCCTGGTCGTCATCACCCGAACCATCGCCCCCGCGCGCGGTGGCACAGCACTGCCCGGCGGCTACATCGACGACCGGGAGGACTGGAAGCACGCCGTCGTCCGCGAACTCAAGGAGGAGACGGGTATCGACGCCGCACCCCGCGACGTGCGCCTCGTGGACGCCATGAGCTCGCCCGACGGGCACCTGCTGCTGTTCGGACTGCTCCCGGAACGCCCGGCCGAAGGACTGCCGCCCTCCGGCGCCACGGAGGAGACCGAGGGCTGGCACCTGTTGCGCCGGCCCGAGGAACTCGCCTTCCCGCTGCACACCCTGGCCGTGCGGGCGTGGTTCGAGGGCCGCTACCTCTGAGCCCGGCGGCTCAGCCGAGTCCCCGTATGCGCACCGGGTGGGGCGGCTCGCCCGAGCCGTCCTCCCGCTCCCGGGTGACGACCACCCGCCGGCCCCGCCAGCGGGCGGCATAGCGCTCGATCTCCGGTACGTCCCACCCGTCGCCCGCGTCCGGTGCCACCAGCCCGCCACCGGTTTGTCCCCGGGCGGGCGCCCACACCTCCAGTTCGATCCCGCCGTCCTCGCCGCGTACGGGTAGGACCGCACCGGCGCGCGCGAGCACCGGAATCCGCGAGAGAGGGGCCTCCACGAGAACCTGCGCCGGACCCTCGTACACCTCCTCCGTCACCGTGTCGTACCAGCGGCCCCGAGGCAGCTGCACCGTGCGCCGGCCCGCCCCCGGGTCCAGCACGGGCGCCACCAGAAGGCAGTCGCCCAGCAGGAACGCGTCCTCGCAGTCGCGCAGCGCCCGGTCCTCCGGCGCCCCCCACCACAGCGGTCGCACATACGGTGCGCCGGTGCGCCGGGCCAGGTGAGCCAGTGTCATGAAGTACGGCAGCAGACGCCGGCGTTCGAGCAGCGCCACGCGCGCGTGCTCCAGAACCCGGGGACCGAACTCCCAGGGCTCCCTGCGCCCCGCCTGCAGACTCGCGTGCGTACGGAACAGCGGCAGATACGCCCCGAGCTGGAACCACCGCAGGTACAGCTCCGGCGTCGGTGTCCCGTCGAAGCCGCCGATGTCCGGCCCCGAGTACGGCACCCCGCACAAGCCGAGCCCCAGCACCAGCGACAGGGAGGCCCGCAGCCCCGGCCAGCCCGTCGCCACGTCTCCCGACCACGTCCCCCCGTAGCGGTGCACGCCCGCCCAGCCGGACCGTGAGAACAGGAACGGCCGCTCCTGGGGCGACAGCTCGCGCAGCCCCTCGTAGGCCGCTCTGGCCATGCAGAGCGCGTACACGTTGTGGGCCTCCCTGTGGTCGCCGCCGCGCCCCTCCAGGGCATGCCGGGCCGAACGCGGCAGCGTGGGCTCACCGAAGGCGCTGAACGACGTGGGCTCGTTCATGTCATGCCAGAAGCCCGCGAAGCCCTGTCCCAGGCGCTCCTCGTAGAGGCCGCCCCACCACTTGCGCACGCGCGCGTGCGTGAAGTCCGGGAAGACGGAATCGCCGGCCCACGCCTCGCCCCGTACCGTCCGCCCCGAGGCGTCCCGCACGAACGCGTCCAGGGCCGACCCACTGTCATACGCGGCGTTGCCCGGCGCGGCCTTCACCGCCGGGTCGATGATCGACACCAGGCGGATCCCGTCCCGGCGCAGCTCCTGCGCGAGTACCGGCAGCTTCGGGAAGCGCTCCTGGTCGACGGTGAACACCTGGTGGTCCGCGTAGTGGTCGATGTCCAGGTGGACGGCGTCCAACGGCAGACCGCGCTCCTGGTAGCCCGCGACGATCCGGCGCACCGCCTCCTCGCCGCCGAAGCCCCATCGCGCGTGATGGTGGCCGAGCGCCCACGCCGGCGGCAGTGCGGGCGCCCCGGTCAGCGAGGCCCAGGTGTGCAGCACGCGCGCGGGGGCACCCACCATCACCCAGCCGCGCAGCGGACCGCCGTCCATCCGCACCTCGCAGCGCCCCGCGCGATCGTGCCCGGATCCCGCCCCCTCCTCGCCCTCCCGCAGGGTCACGGTGCCGTCCCACGTGGTGTCGTGGAACACCAGGTGGGCCGCGGCGTCGGCCACCACCAGCTGCAGCGGCATGGTCAGGTACAACGGATCGTCGCCCGGACCGAACGCACGACCCGGATCGGTGTTCCACAGCCGGTACGTGCCGTCCCGCAGCCGCGGGCCCGCCGCGCGCCCGCCCAGGCCGAAGAACCGGGCGTCCGCCGCCACCTCGGAGCGTTGCATCCAGCGGGCCGTGCCCCCGCCGACCGGCTCCCACCAGCGCGGCGGCAGATCCCGCCGCAGCACCACACCGCCCGGAGTACACACCTCCAGCGCCCCGTGGCGGGAGACGACGAGCGTCACCCGCTCGGCCACCACCCGCCAGCCGCCGTCCTTGTCCGGCTCCAGAACCGCCCGTGGATCCGGCTCAGGACAGCCCCCGGCCAGCGCGTACGACGGTTCCGGCGCCGCTCCGTCCCAGCCCCAGAAGACCGCACCGTTGCCCGCGACGGTGATCCGCAGCTCCGAGCGGCCGAACCGGATCACACCGCCTCCCGGCCCCGGCTCGACCCCCTGCACCTGCCCCGGAACCCGGGCGCGCTCGGCACCCCGTGGCGGCAGCCCGGCGGCGTCGATACGCCTGCGGCGCCATGCGGCCCGTACGGTACGCAACCCCTGAGCCGCCCTTCCCGAACCGACCACACTCACCGAACGCACCAGGTCACGACCGTCCATGCTGTTCACCCTGCCACTGACCGTCCCACCCGCGTGTGTCGTTCAACTGCCGTTCACCCGTGCCGGGACCACATCTTCACGACACGGACTATGTGGGGCGCGCCCTGGTGTAGAAGTCGATCACATGGCATCGTCCCTGTCAGCCGCGTCACGCGCACACCCCAGCCGTGCGCGGACCGACGCACACGACGCGCACAGCCCGGGAGCCCCCCATGTCGACAGCGAACCCCCAGCCGCTCTGGCAGCCCGATCCCGAGCGGATCGCCCAGGCACGGATCACCGCGTTCCAGGCATGGGCAGCCGAGCACCACGGCGCCCCGGCCGAGGGAGGCTACTGCGCGCTGCACCGCTGGTCCGTCGAGCAGTTGGACACGTTCTGGAAAGCCGTCACGGAGTGGTTCGACGTACGGTTCTCGGCACCCTACGCGCGCGTACTGGGCGACCGCTCGATGCCGGGCGCCCAGTGGTTCCCCGGAGCCACCCTCAACTACGCCGAGCACGCCCTGCGCGCCGCCGCCGACCGGCCGGACGAACCCGCCCTCCTGTACGTCGACGAGACCCATGAACCGCGCCCGGTGACCTGGTCCGAGCTGCGCTGCCAGGTCGGCTCCCTCGCCGCCGAACTCCGCGCCCTCGGCGTCCGTCCCGGCGACCGCGTCAGCGGCTACCTCCCGAACGTCCCTCAGGCGGTCGTCGCGCTCCTCGCGACGGCCGCCGTCGGCGCCGTGTGGACCTCCTGTGCCCCCGACTTCGGCGCCCGCAGCGTCCTCGACCGCTTCCAGCAGGTCGAACCGGTCGTCCTGTTCACCGTCGACGGTTACCGCTACGGCGGCAAGGAGCACGACCGGCGTGAGATCGTCGCCGAGCTGCGCCGCGAGCTGCCCACCCTGCGCGCCGTCGTCCACATCCCGCTCCTGGGCACCGAGGCGCCGCAGGGCACCCTCGAGTGGGCGGCACTGACCACCGCCGACACCGAGCCCGTCTTCGAGCAGGTCCCGTTCGACCACCCCCTGTGGGTGCTGTACTCCTCCGGCACGACCGGCCTGCCCAAGGCCATCGTCCAGTCCCAGGGCGGCATCCTGGTCGAGCACCTCAAGCAGCTCGGTCTGCACTGCGACCTCGGCCCCGGTGATCGCTTCTTCTGGTACACCTCGACCGGCTGGATGATGTGGAACTTCCTCGTCTCCGGCCTCCTCACGGGCACCACGATCGTCCTGTACGACGGCAGCCCCGGCTACCCCGACACTGGCGCCCAGTGGCGGGTCGCAGAACGCACCGGCGCCACCCTCTACGGCACCTCGGCCGCCTACGTCATGGCCTGCCGCAAGGCGGGCGTGCACCCCTCTCGCGACTTCGACCTCTCCCAGGTACGGTGCGTCGCCACCACCGGCTCCCCGCTGCCGCCCGACGGCTTCCGCTGGCTGCACGACGAAGTCCGCGAGGACCTGTGGATCGCCTCCGTCAGCGGCGGCACGGACGTCTGCTCCTGCTTCGCAGGAGCCGTTCCGACGCTTCCGGTGTACACCGGTGAACTCCAGGCCCCCGGCCTCGGCACCGACCTGCAGTCCTGGGACCCGACCGGCAAGCCCCTCGTCGACGAGGTGGGCGAACTGGTCGTCACCAACCCCATGCCCTCGATGCCGATCCACTTCTGGAACGACCCTGACGGCAGCCGCTACCACGACAGCTACTTCGACACCTACCCGGGCGTCTGGCGCCACGGCGACTGGATCACCGTCACCTCGCGCGGCTCCGTGATCATCCACGGCCGCTCCGACTCCACCCTCAACCGGCAGGGCGTGCGCATGGGCTCGGCCGACATCTACGAAGTGGTCGAACGACTGCCCGAGATCAGGGAGTCCCTCGTCATCGGCATCGAACAGCCCGACGGGGGCTACTGGATGCCCCTGTTCGTCCACCTGACGCCCGGCGCCGTCCTCGACGAGGTACTCCTGAACCGCATCAAGCAGGCCATTCGCGAGCAGCTCTCGCCACGCCATGTGCCCGACGAGATCATCGAGGTCCCGGGCGTCCCGCACACCCTCACCGGCAAGCGCATCGAGGTCCCGGTCAAGCGCCTTCTCCAGGGCACGCCCCTGGAGAAGGCCGTCAACCCCGGGTCCATCGACAACCTCGGCCTGCTGGGCTTCTACGAGGAACTGGCACGCAAACACGCCTGACCCGCAGGGCCGTCACCCGCCGTAGGAGGCCTCGGACTCGCCCAGCACGGCGGCGAAGTCCGAGACCGGCCGCGCGACCTCAGCCGGCGCCGGATCCGCTGCCGTGATCCGGACTCCTGGTGCGGAGGCCATCCGGAACCTCGACCCGGCCGCGACCCACCAGCAGTACGACCGCAAGCCGTTCACCACCGCCGACTCGTCTCGCACGGGCACCCACAGGGTCATCCCGCTGCCCCTGTGGAACGCCCACAGCGAGGGCGTGCCGCACGGCCGCGCACCCTTGCTGCTCGTCCTCAACAACCTGATGGTCGTGGCCCTCCAAGTGCCGCTCGCCCGATACGGCACCACCGGCGCGGCCGCCCGGAATCTCCTCGTCCCGCTGTCCGCCGCCTTCGCACTCGGCGGCGCCACCATGGCCCTCTCCGCCACCGGCGGCGCCCCGCGGGCCGTCTGCCTGCTGACCGCAGCTGGCCGTCGCCTTCACCCTCGCCGAGATGCTCCACGCCACCGTGTCCTGGGAACTGTCCGTGGCCCTCGCCCCCGTCACCGCCCTGGGCGCCTACCTCGGCGTGCACGGACTCGCCGCCTCCGCCCAGCGCGGCATCGGCCTGCTCGGCGTCACCGCCGCCATCTCCACCGGACCACTCGGCTGGACCGCCTTCGGCACCACCATCGCCGTGACCTGCGCAGTCCAGCACCGCCTGGTCCGCGACCGTCCCCGGCGCAGTCGTTGTCAGTGCCGCCGGTTACTGTGAGTGAGCACTGATTCACCGCGCATTGGGGGAAACATGGCGCACACCGACCACCAGACCATGCGACGCGTCCTGCGCCGCGAGATCGCCGGCACCATCGGCCTGCTCACCGACGACCACGACTTCCGCGCCATGCGGCGCTACCGCAGCTTCGTCTTCGACGACCACACCACCTACCTCCAGCAGGTGGAAGCCCTCCTCAAGAGCCGAGAGGCCCAGGGCAGCCACACCACTCTTGCCCTCTTCGACCCCGAGGAGTACGCCGCATTCTGCGCGGACACCGGCCTCGACCCGGAAGCCCCGGCCAGCCGCACCCGGTTCACGGCGGAACTCGCAGCGACCGGCCCCACCATCCCCTACGACGGCCGTCCCCTCGCCACCCTCCTGCCCGCTCTCGTCGACGAGGCCGTACGCCAGGCCACGTGGGAGTACGCCACCACCCTCCTGACCCGCCTCGGCCCCTGCGTCACCTGCGGCGAGGACATCGGACGCGCGGCCTTCACCCGCGCCTCCGACCTCCTCGTGCGCATCCTCGACACCGCCCCGCCAGGCGACCGGCACCTCGTCTGCAGCGTCTCCGGACCGCCGGACACCCTCCTGTCCGTCCTGCACGCCGACGAGGACACCGAAGGCACCACGGACCTCGACGAGGCCGAAGCGCTCGAATTCACCAGCGTCCTCGCCCTGGGCCTCGCCACGCGCCGCCCCGGCGGGCTCGTCATGCGCATCAGCGCCCCCGGCACGGCGGACCGTGTCCACGGCTGGCGGCTGCGCGGTGGTGGGCTCGAACCTCTCACCGCTTCCGAGGTCTTCGACGCCTACTGCACCGACGTCGAATCCGGCGACCTCATCTCCCCCGAGTCGGGCGTCGACTACTGCACGCCCCCCGACCTCGGAGAGGAGAGCACGGAACCGGGACACCGCCACTGAAAGCGCCAGGGGCGCCCCACCGAAGGCGGGACGCCCCTGAATCCGACAGACAAGGTGCGCCGGACGACAACACGCGTCGGCACGGCAACGTGGAACCGAACGACTACTCGCCGGACAGCACCGCCTGAGCCGCGCCGCGCGCCTCCTCGGCGCTGTCCGCCGCACGCGCGGCCGCGGCGGCCCGCTCGCACTGCGCCAGCGTGTACTTCGCCAGCGTCGCCCGAACATAGGGGATCGACGCCGCACCCATGGACAGGGAGGTGACGCCCAAGCCTGTCAGCACACAGGCCAGCAGCGGGTCGGACGCGGCCTCGCCGCACACACCACAGCTCTTGCCTTCGGCCCTGGCCGCCTCGGCGGACAGCGCGACCAGGTCGAGCAGCGCGGGCTGCCACGGGTCCTGGAGCCGCGACACCGCACCCACCTGCCGGTCGGCCGCGAACGTGTACTGCGCGAGGTCGTTGGTCCCCAGCGACAGGAACTCGACCTCCTGCAGGATCGAGCGCGCCCGCAGCGCTGCCGACGGGATCTCCACCATCGCGCCGAACTTGGCACGCAGCCCCGCTTCCCGGCAGGCATCGGCGAACGCCTTCGCGTCCGCACGGTCCGCCACCATGGGCGCCATGACCTCGAGGTGGACGGGCAGTCCCTCCGCGGCCTGCGCCAGCGCGGTCAGCTGCGTGCGCAGAATCTCGGGGTGGTCGAGCAGGGTCCGCAGACCACGCACGCCCAGCGCCGGGTTCGGCTCGTCCGCCGGCGTGAGGAAGGCCAGCGGCTTGTCCGCGCCCGCGTCCAGCACGCGCACCACCACGCGACCCTCGGGGAACGCCTCCAGGACCTGCCGGTAGGCCCGCACCTGCTTCTCCGCGGACGGCGCGTTCTTGCTGTCGTCCAGGAACAGGAACTCGGTGCGGAACAGACCGACACCCTCGGCACCGGCCTCCACGGCCGCCGGCACGTCCGCCGGCCCGCCGACATTGGCCAGCAGCGGCACCTTGTGCCCGTCGGCCGTGGCACCCGGACCGGTCGAAGCGGCCAGCGCGGCCTTGCGCTCGGCGGCCGCAGCCCGCAGCTCCGCCTTCTTCGCCTCGCTCGGGTTCACGAAGATGTCACCCGTGCTGCCGTCGACGGCGATCAACGTGCCCTCGGCCAGCTCTCCGGCGCCCGGCAGCGCCACTACGGCCGGCACGCCCAGCGCTCGCGCCAGGATCGCGCTGTGACTGGTCGGGCCACCCTCCTCGGTCACGAAACCGAGCACCAGGGCGGGGTCCAGCAGCGCCGTGTCGGCGGGCGCCAGATCGCGCGCCACGAGCACATAGGGCTCGTCGCTGTCCGGGACACCCGGCATGGGAACACCCAGGAGCCGGGCGACGATACGGTTCCGCACGTCGTCGAGGTCGGCCACGCGACCGGCGAGGTACTCCCCGGCACCGGCCAGCAGCTCGCGGTACGCCGCGAAGGCGTCGTACACCGCACGTTCCGCCGTACTGCCGACGGCGATCCGCCGGTCGATGTCCGCCATCAGTTCGGGATCCTGCGCCATCATGGCCTGCGCCTCGAGCACGGCCTGGGCCTCGCCCCCCGCCAGATTGCCGCGCGCCATCAGGTCTGCCGCCACCGCGCCCACGGCCTGGCGCGCCCGCCCCTGCTCGCGCTCCGCCTCCTCCGCCGGGATCTGCTTGGCCGGCGGCTCCAGCATCGCCGTTCCCATGTGCCGAACCTCGCCGATCGCCACACCGTGGCTCACGCCGACGCCTCGCAGCGTTGTCTCCATCGCACCCGTCTCCGAATAAGTGCGGCGGGTCCCGCCGCCGCGGTGGTTGTCCCGTACGCCGCCCTACGACGGCACTGCCATCAGTTCCAGGAGAAGAGGCTGTCGCCGGCCTTGACGTCGCCGCTGTCACGGAGATCGGAGAGGGACTCGGCCGTGGCCTCGAGTGCCACGACAGGGCACACCGGCGACTTGCCGGCGGCCTCGACCGCGGCGGGGTCCCAGCGCACGATGCTCTGACCGCGCGCGACGGTGTCGCCCTTGTTGACGAGCAGCTCGAAGCCCTCGCCGTTGAGCTGGACGGTGTCGATGCCGAGGTGGGTGAGCACACCGTGCCCGCTCTCGTCGACCACGACGAACGCGTGCGGGTGCAGGGAAACGATGACCCCGTCCACGGGCGCCACGGCCTCGGAGGGCTCACGCTCGGGGTCGATCGCAGTACCTGGCCCGACCATGGCCCCGGAGAAGACCGGATCCGGCACGGCGGCCAGTGCGATGGCGCGTCCGGCGAGAGGGGACGTCACGGTGGTCATGGGAAGCCTCCCAGGAGTGGAGCTGCAGGTAGGGCCGTCACTGCCTGTCCCGGACGGCGCACTGAGCAGCAGGGTATGTCAAAGGAAGTGACGGTTCCGTATGGAACCTAGCAGCAAGTGGTCTAGACCACCAACCCCACCGATTTGCACAGGCTCCGAGGCCCCGTGTACAGTCCTAACCCTGCTTGGGACGGAATGACGCGCAAGCGTGTCCGCTGAGCAGCACCCAAACTCGTCAGATCCTATCTCGGGATCACCTCCTGCATGTCCGCAGAGGGGTGGTCAGAGGGACGGAAAAACCCTGATAGAGTTTGAAACATCGAAGGGAAGCGCCCGGAGGAAAGCCCGAGAGGGTGAGTACAAAGGAAGCGACCGTTCCTTGAGAACTCAACAGCGTGCCAAAAATCAACGCCAG